>NZ_JBXAFF010000007.1:1610-81266 GCF_058792815.1 Microbacterium sp. MPR-TSA4 | reverse complement strand
TCCCCGACCCCGCCTCCCTGTACATCTGCCGCCCCTCCGCGACGGATCCGACCGTCGCGCCGCCGGGCGCCGAGAACCTCTTCGTACTCGTCCCCATGCCTGCCGACCCCTCGCTCGGCCGTGGCGGCGTGGACGGGGCCGGCGCGCCGGCGATCGAGCAGGCGGCCGACCGGGTGATCGCCCAGATCGCGGCGTGGACCGGGATCCCCGACCTCGCCGCGCGCATCCGGGTGCGACGCACCATCGCGCCCGCCGACTTCGAGGCCGACCTGGGCGCCTGGCGCGGAGGCGCGCTGGGGCTCGCGCACACCCTCCGCCAGAGCGCGGTCTTCCGTCCGCGCAACGCCTCGCGCAAGGTGCGCGGCCTGTTCTACGCCGGCACGTCGGTGCTCCCGGGCATCGGGCTGCCGATGTGCCTCATCTCGGCCGAGCTCGTCGTCAAGCGGCTGCGCGGCGATCGCGGTGCCGCGCGCCTGCCCGAGCCCTCGGGAGTCGGCGCGCGACGCCGCGCCCCTGAGGACGACCGCTGACATGCCCGGCGCGTACCTGCTCGTGCTCCTGGTGTCGATCGGCGGGGTGATGGCGCTCGACGCCCGCCTGCGCCTCGCGCTCTGGCCCCGCCGCGGCGACGGCGGCGACCGCCTCCGTGCCCGCAATGCGGGCGCGATCGTCGTCGGGACGGCGTTCTTCCTGGTGTGGGATGCCGTGGGCATCGCGACCGGCGTCTTCGTCAAGGGAGACAGCCCCTACCTCCTGGGCGTCGACCTCGCCCCGCACCTGCCGATCGAGGAGCCCCTGTTCCTCGCCTTCCTCTGCTACCTGGCGCTCACCGTCCACGCCGCTGCCCGCCGGTTCGCCGACCGTTCGCACAGCGGCGCGCCGGAGGCACGGCGTCCCCCCGGCGCGCGCGATCCCCGGAGGTCGTCGTGACCTACCCGCTCATCGTGCTCCCGTTCGCGGTCGTCGCCGCGGCGGCCGTGCTCGCCACCACGCGGCGTCCCGCATTCCGCGCGCGTCTGCGTGCGAGCGCGATCACGGCGATCGTCCTGCTGCTGCTCACGGCGGTGTTCGACAACCTGATGATCGCCGCGGGCCTGTTCACGTATCCGGAGGAGCTCATCAGCGGCATCCGCATCGGCCTCGCCCCCATCGAGGACCTGTCGTATCCCCTCGTCGCCGCGTTCGCCGTGCCCGCCGTCGCGGAGCTGCTCCGCCGACCGCGCTCTCCGCGGCCGCAAGACGCGGGAGCGTCCCGATGAGCGCCGGGGCGACGCTGCGCCAACTGCTCGTCGCGTCACGTCCGGTCAGCTGGATCAACACCGCCTACCCGTTCGCGGCCGCCCTGCTGCTCACGACGGGACGGATCGATGCGACGCTCGTCGTGGGCACGATCTTCTTCCTCATCCCGTACAACCTGGCGATGTACGGGATCAACGACGTCTTCGACTACGAGTCCGACCTCCGCAACCCCCGCAAGGGCGGGGCGCACGGCGCCGTGCTCGACCGTCGCTTCCACCGGATCACCCTGTGGGCGGCGGGGCTGTCGTGCGCGCCGTTCGTCGCCTATCTCGTGATCGTCGGCTCGATCGCATCGACGCTGGTGCTCGCCGCGAGCCTCTTCTTCGTCGTCTTCTACTCCGCCCCGCCGCTGCGGCTGAAGGAGCGGCCCGTCGCCGATTCGGTGACCAGCAGCATCCACTTCTTCTCCCCCGCCGTGTACGGCCTCGTCCTGGCCGGCGCGACGTGGACCTGGCACCTCGGCGCCGTGATCCTCGCGTTCGCACTGTGGGGCGTCGCCTCGCACGCGTTCGGTGCCGTGCAGGACGTGGTCGCCGACCGCGAGGCCGGCATCGGTTCGATCGCGACGGCTTTCGGCGCGCGCGCCACCGTGCGTCTCGCCCTCACCGGCTACGCGCTGGCGGGGGCGGTCATGCTGGGCGCCGCCTGGCCCGGACCCCTCGCCGCACTCCTGGCCCTGCCCTACCTGGTCACCGTCTGGCCGTACCGCCACGTCTCCGACGCGGATGCCGCGACCGCGACGCGCGGCTGGGACCGCTTCCTCTGGCTCAACCAGTTCACCGGCTTCGCCGTCACGCTGCTGCTGATCTGGTTCGCCCTCATCCGCTGAGCGCCGCGCGCAGCCGCGCACCAGACGGCGGACCCCGGCAGACGAGACGGCGGCACCCCCGACTCCGGGGATGCCGCCGTCAGCGGGACTGCGATCCGCTCAGCCCTGGCCCTCGAGCTGGAGGAGCTTCTGCAGCGCGGCGGTCAGACGCGCGTCGGCCTCGCCGTACTTGGTCCAGTCGCCCTGCGTCAGGGCCGCCTGGCGGTCCATCATCGCCTGCTGCGCATCCTTCAGCGCGGCCTGGAACTCCACGCTCGTGCCGGTTCCGCCGCCCGTGCCCGAGCCGGTGCCGGCATCCGTGCCACCGCTCTCCGACGGTGACGGAGACGGGGAGGGCGTCACGCCGCCGTCACCCGTGCTGGCGCCGGAGTCTCCGCCGAACAGCTTGTCGAGCGCGTCCTGCAGCGTGTTCTCGAAGGCCACCTGGTTGCCGAACGCGACGAGGATCTTCTGGAGCGTGGGGAGCTTGGTCGATCCCGACGACTGCACGAAGACCGGCTGCACGTACAGCAGACCACCGCCGACGGGCAGGGTGAGCAGGTTGCCGTTGAGCACCTGGGACTGGTTCTGGTTCAGCAGGTTCGAGAACGACGACACATCGGGCTCGGAGTTGAACGTGTTCTGCACCTGGCCGGGTCCGGGGACCGGGGTCTCCGCGTTGATCTCCAGCATCCGGAGCTTGCCGTAGTTCGGATCCTTGACCCCCGCCGTGGCCCCGGCATCCGAGTCGACGGACAGGTAGCCCATGAGGACGTTCCGCGTGTCGTCACCGCCGGGGATGAAGGTCGTGAACATCGAGTAGGTCGGGGACTGCTGACCCGGCATCTTCATCGTGAGGTAGTACGGCGGCTGCAGCACCTCCTGCTTGGAGACCGGGTCGTTCGGGGTCTTCCAGGCGTTGTCGCGCTGGTAGAACGATCCGGCGTCGTCGACGTGGTAGGTGCCGAGCATGGCGCGCTGCACCTTGAACAGGTCGGTCGGGTAGCGCACGTGGCTCATCAGGTCGCCGCTCATCTCCGTGAGGGGCTTGAGCGTCGACGGGTAGACCTTCTGCCACGCCTGCAGCAGCGGGTCGGTGTCGTCCCACGCGTACAGCGTCACCTTGCCGTCGTACGCGTCGACGGTCGCCTTCACCGAGTTGCGGATGTAGTTGACGTCGTCGAGCGCGACGCGCGGCGTCGTGTTCGTCGTGTCGCTGATGGCGTCGCGCAGGCTCACGATCGACGAGTACGGGTAGTTCGCGCTCAGCGTGTAGCCGTCCACGATCCACACGATCCGCCCGTCCACCACCGACGGGTACGGGTCGTTGTCGAGCTCGAGGTAGGGGGCGACCTTGTTGACGCGGTCGATCGGGTTGCGGTCGTACAGGATCTGCGAGTCCGCGTTGATGCCGTCCGAGAAGAGGATGTCGGTCGACTGGAACTTCAGCGAGTAGATCAGCCGGTTGAACGGGTTGCCGATGTTCGGGCCGCCGTCACCGGAGAAGGTCGTCTTGGTCTGCGCGGCGTCGCCCGTTCCCCGGGGGTAGTCGAGCTCGATGTCGGGCGTGCCCTCGGGCGCTCCGACGATCGAGTAGGCGGGCGAGTTCTCGCCGAAGTAGACACGCGGCTCGTACTGCTCCCCCGTCGTGAGGGCGCCCGTGGTGGGGATGCCGCGCTCCACGAAGACCGGGTTGCCGTCGGCGGTGCGCTCGTTGCCCTTCGCGGCGACCATGCCGTAGCCGTGCGTGTAGACGAGCGTCGAGTTGTACCACGACGCCGCCTGGCCGAGCTGGCCGATGTTGAGCTCGCGCAGCGAGACGACGGTGTCCTGGCTCTTGCCGTCGATCTGGTAGCGGTCGACGTCCAGCGGGTCGGTGAACTGGTAGTACGACCGGTACTGCTCGAGCTGGCGGACGGTCGGCGAGATGATCGCGGGGTCCATGATGCGGATGGATGCCGTGGTCTCGGCATCCGAGCGCAGCTGCCCGGTCTCGGCGTTCGTGACGGCCTGGAAATCGCTCTTGGTCAGCCCGTCGATGCCGTACGCCTTCTTGGTCGCATCGATGTTGCGCTGGTAGTACGGGCTCTCCAGGGTCTCCTGGTTGGGGCGCACCTGGATGTTGGTCACGACCCACGGGTAGGCGACGCCGACGACCAGCGCCGAGACGATCAGAAGGCCCGTGCCGATGAGCGGGAAGCGCCAGCGGCCCACGATGGCGGTCACGAAGAACAGCACGGCGACGATGACGGCGGCGATGGCGATGATCGTCAGGCCCGGGATGATGGCGTGGTCGTCGACGTAGCTGGCGCCCGTGATGCGATCGCTCTGCTGCGTGAGCGTCTTGTAGCGGTCGAGCCAGATGCTCACGCCCTGCACGAGGAGGTACAGTCCCGCGATCACCGCGAGCTGGATGCGGGCGGCCTTCGAGATGCGCAGCTCACGCTGTCCGACGCGCACGGAGCCGTACAGGTAGGCGACCAGGGCCGTGACGATGAGCGAGACCAGCAGCACCGCCGAGGCGAAGCCGAGGGCGGAGCTGAAGAACGGCAGCGAGAAGAGGTAGAAGCCGGTGTCCAGCTGGAACTGGGGGTCGAGCTCCCCCGTGTCGACCCGGTTGAACCACAGCCACACGGTCTCCCACTGCGCCGACGCCGCGAACCCGGCGAAGAAGCCGAAGAAGACGGGGATGCCCCACATCGCGAGACGACGCAGCGGCTCGACGACCTCCTGGTAGTGGTCCAGCTGCGAGGTGAGCCGGGCGTAGACGGGCCGCAGGCGGTACGCCAGCTGGATCGCGGCGAACACCGGCACCGCCATCGCGAGGAATCCGATGACGAACATGATCACGCGAGCCGACCACTGCGTCCACAGCACGCTCGAGAACCCGAGCTGATCGAACCACAGCCAGTCGGCGTAGAGGCTCGCGAAGACGAAGAAGCCCACCACGATGACGGCGATCACGGCGAGCGTGATGGCGATGGCGCGGCGGAAGGGATTCGGCGTGGCCTGGTTCGGCGCTGAGGTCGTGGTCACCCCACCATCCTAGGTGGGCGCATTCTGGAGGGACGCCGAGGAACCTTCCAGGATGCCGTGAGGTCAGCGGCAGGTGGGGAGCGCGTCCAGGTCGCCGCCGTCGCGGATCGTCGAGAGCACGGAGAGGGCGTCGTCGAGGGTGGCGACCGAGAACACGCGCAGGCCGGAGGGGATGTGGCCGACGACCTCGTCGCAGTTGGACTGCGGTGCGAGGAAGGAGGTGGCGCCCGCGCCGACGGCGCCGTACATCTTCTGCCGGATGCCGCCGATGGCGCCCACCGTGCCCGAGGCGTCGATCGTCCCGGTGCCGGCGACCTGCTGGCCGCCGTTGAGGTTGCCGTCGGTGAGCGTGTCGATGATGCCGAGGGCGAACATCATGCCCGCGCTCGGGCCGCCCACGTTGTTGAGCTGGATGGTCACGTCGATGGGGAAGTCGTAGTCGTGCATCGTCGAGATGCCGACGAGCCACGTGGTCGCGCCGTCGACGGTCGCCTGCTTCGGCGTCACCTCGACGTTCTCGCTGGCGCCGGCCCGATCGATGGTCAGCTCGACCGGGGCACCGCCGCCGGCGTTGATGATGCTGCGCAGCTGGTCGGTCTCGGTGATGGGCTGACCGTTCGCCGCACGGATGATGTCGTCCTTCTGCAGGATGCCCTGCGCGGCGGAGTCGTCGGTCAGCGCGTAGACGCGCACCATCGGCTTGACGTCGTAGCCCAGCCGGGTCAGCGCCGCCGCGGTCGCCTCCTTCTGCGAGTCGACCATCATCACCGCGCTCTGCTCGTTGCGCTGCTCGGTCGTCTGCCCCTGCGGGAACACCTCGTCCACCGGGAGGACGGCTTTGGCCGGGTCGAACCATGCCAGGGCCAGCTCGAACCACGACGGGGTCCGCTCACGGTTGCCCACGACCTGCACGGTCAGCAGGTCGAGGGAGCCCGAGGTGGGGTAGGTCGACGCGCCGGAGACCGTGATCAGCGGGACCTCGGCTCCCGAGGAGTCGGTCGTCGTGCCCAGCGTGTTGAACACGGGGCCCGGACGCTGGATCACGAACGACGTCGGGATGAGGGTGAGCACCAGCAGCGCCACGAGGGCGACGGCGAGGGCCCACACCCCCACCCGCGTCGAACGCGACAGCGGGCGGCGGCGCGCGGGCACGATCGTCGTGCCCTCGTCGAACAGTGCCACAGCAGACCTTCCCGGCCGATCGTTCGCGATCGGCGTACACGCGACGTCCTCCGTGGCGGGCCGAGACGGCCGTGCGGGGAAGTCCAGCCATTAGCGTAGAACGCGACGAGATCCGCCTGCTGAAAGGCGCCTGATATGGCTCACGACGACACTCCGGACCGACCCGACGACGACGATTTCCAGGAGATGCTCCGCAATCTTCTCGGCGGTGGGGCGGGGCTCGATCCCGCTCAACTGGAGGGGCTCTCGCGGATGGGCGTCGATCCGGCGATGCTCCAGCAGATGATGGCCCAGCTCCAGCACGCCTTCGCGAACGGCAGCGACGACGGCATCGACTGGAGCTCCGCGAAGACCCAGGCGCTGCACCTGGCCAACAAGGACGGCCTCGGCATCAGCACCGGGCAGAAGCAGGACTTCGACCAGGCGTTCTCCCTCGCGACCCTGTGGCTGAGCGAGGCGACCACGATCTCCGACCTCGCCGGCGCACCGCAGGCGATCACGCGCGGCCAGTGGGTGGAGGAGTCGCTGCCGGTCTGGCAGGAGCTGGCCGAGCCCGTGGCCGACTCGATCGCGGGCGCGCTGACCGCGGCGATCGATGAGCAGACCCCCGAGGAGATGAAGCAGCTGATCGCAGGGGCGGGCACCTTCATGCGCAGGGTCGGCGGCTCCCTGTTCGCCGCGCAGCTGGGCGGGGTCATCGGACGGCTCTCGCAGGAAGTGCTGAGCGGGGGCGACGTCGGCATCCCGGTCATGCCCGACGGCGTGGCGGCCATCCTGCCGCAGAACTTCGCCGACTTCGCGCGCGACCTCGACGTCACCGACGATCAGCTCGCCCTGTACCTGGGCACCCGCGAGCTCGCCCACGCGCGACTGTTCCGCCACGCCCGATGGCTGCGCCTGCACGTCATCTCGCAGGTGACCGAGTTCGCCCGCGGCATCCACGTCGACACGAGCGCCCTCGAGGACCTCGCGTCGCGGTTCGACCCCTCCTCGCCCGAGGAGCTGCGTTCGGCGATCGAGTCGGGCGCCCTCCTCCCGCAGCGCACGCCCGCGCAGGACGCGGCGCTCGGCCGCCTCGAGAACCTCCTGGCGACCATCGAGGGCTGGGTGGACGTGGTGACCGCGGATGCCACCTCCCGGCTTCCCGCCGCCGCCAAGATCGCCGAGGCGGTCCGCCGCCGCCGGGCCGTGGGCGGACCCGCGGAGCAGGCCATGGCGTCGCTCGTCGGGCTGGAGCTGCGGCCGCGGCGCCTGCGCGAGGCGGCGGCGATGTGGCGGGCCGTGACGGATGCCGTGGGCATCGAGGCCCGCGACGGTCTCTGGGACTACCCCGATCTCATGCCGACCGCCGAGGACATCGACGACCCGCAGGCGCTCGTGGCCCGTCTGCAGGCGCGCGCTCGCGGCGAAGCGCCCGAACGCGACGCCTTCGACGAGGCGCTCGACGAACTGCTGGCGCAGGCTGCGGACGAGAAGGACTCCGGCACGTCCGCGGCGGGCACGAACGATCCCGACGCCGACCGCGCGACCGACGGGCCGGAAGACCCCCGCCCCGTCTGAGCGCACGCCGCCTCCTCCCCCACGGCCCGGCCGCCCTCGCGCGCGGTCGGGCTGTGGACAGTCGCCCCGCGGCCCCCGCGAGCCCATCACAATCGGGGGCATGCTCCGACTGGCCGCGTCCCATCCGCCGCTGTGGCGGACACCCTCGAGCCTTCAGCTCGGAACGGAGCCGGGCGTTCGCATCGACGGCGTCAGCGACTGGCAGGAGCGGCTCCTCGACGCGCTGACCGACGGGATCCCCGACGCTATGCTGGTGCCGCTCGCCCGCAGCTTCGGGGCGACCGCCGCACAAGCGCAGGAGTTCACGGCCCGGCTCTCGACGGTGCTGACCCGCGAGGATCCTCCCGCGCTGGCCGTGCAGGTCGAGGTCCCCGCCACGCTCGCCCACGCGGAGCTCGTGTCGCTCACGGCGGGGTGGGATGCCGCGGCACTCGCGCACGACGGCGTCTCACGGTGGGACTGCGGTGTGCCGCAGCCCGGCATCCCGCTCATCGTCGTCGCGCACCGGCTGCTCGATCCGCGGCGGGCCTCCCGCCTGATGCGCGGAGACGTCACCCACGTGCCGATCGAGCTCGCCGGCGATCGCGTGAGCGTCGGCCCCGTCGTGGTGCCCGGCCGGACGGCGTGCACCTCCTGCCTGCACGCGCACCGCGCCGACGAAGATCCGCAGTGGCCGCTGCTGGCGGCGCAGCTGCTCGGCCGCGAGCCGGTGCGCACCGACCCCGCGCTCCTCGTCGAGGCGGCGCTGCTCGCCGGGCGCCTCCTGCGCGAGGCCGCGGCGCTCCCGGCCGAGCCGGACGGCGAGGTGCGGCCGACGCTGTCCGTGGGGCTCAGCGCCGCCCGCGCGCGCCGCTCGTGGCGCGTCCATCGGCCGCACGAACGCTGCCTGTGCCGATCTCCTGAAGGAATCGCGACCGCTGCCGCTGCCGCGCCCCCGAGCGCTGGGACCAGCTCAGGGAGAGCGACCGCGCGGCCCGCGTGATGCCGACGTAGGCGAGGCGTCTCTCCTCGTCGATCTCCTCGAACCCGGTCGCGTAGGAGATCGGCAGCAGGCCCTCGGCCAGCCCGACGAGGTGGACGTGATCCCACTCCAGTCCCTTCGCCGCGTGGAGCGTGGCGAGGGTGACGGTGCGCAGCGTCGGTTCGTGCTGATCGCGCCCGCGCGCCATCAGCTCGTCGGTGAAGGCGCGCAGCGTCATGCCCTCCGGCGCCTGCTCCGCCAGCCGCATCACCGCCGCGCGCGCTTCCCACGCGTCGCGGAGCGCCCCGCCCGCCGGCGGCGGGTCTTCGGTGAGGCCGAGCGAGCGCAGCACATCGCGCACCGCCGCGACGAACCCGGACTCGACGGGTGCCACGGAGGCGCCGCGCAGCGCGAGCACCGCCTGGCGCACCTCGGGGAGGTCGAAGAAGCGCTTGCCGCCGAGGACGGTCGCGGGGATGCCGCGCGCCGCGAGAGCGGCCAGCAGTGGAGCCGACTGGGCGTTGGCGCGGTACAGCACCGCGATGTCCTGGGGCTCGATGCCCGCGTCGCGCTGCGCCGCGATCGCGGCGGCCACGCCCTCGGCCTCCGCCGCGTCGTCGTCGTAGCCGGTGACGGTCGGCGTCACCCCGGCCGTCCGCTCCGAACGCAGCGCGAGCGCCCCCGGCCGACCGCGCATGAGCGCGTTGGCGACCGCGAGGATGGCGGGGTCGGAGCGGTAGTTGTGCTCCAGCCGCACCACGGTGGCGTCCTCGAAGCGGTCGGCGAAGTCGAGGAGGTAGCGCGGGTCGGCGCCGGCGAAGGAGTAGATCGTCTGGCTCGCGTCGCCGACGACGCACAGATCGCGCCGGTCTCCGAGCCAGAGCTCCAGCAGCCGGTACTGCACCGGCGAGACGTCCTGGAACTCGTCCACCGTCAGGTGGCGGTACTGCTCGTGCACCGCGGCCGCGACGCGCGGCTCCGACTCGAGCATGCCCGCGCACGCGAGCAGGACGTCTTCGAAGTCCAACTGCCGGCGCTCGTCCTTGACCTTCTCGTACCGATGCTGCAGCTCGGCGAGGGCGTGCGCGTCGAGCGCGGGACCGAGTCCCTCGGGGTGCGCGGCGGCATCCTGATCGATCGTGTGCATCGCGACCTTGCGCCATTCGATGCGGCTGGCCACGTCGCGCAGGGTCGTGCCGTCCAGCCGCAGACCGAGGCTGTCGGCGGCCTGCCCCAGCACACGCACCTTGTTGTCGATGATCGACGGGGCGGTGTCGCGGGCCAGCTGCGGCCAGAAGAAGTTCAGCTGTGCGAGGGCCGTCGCGTGGAAGGTCCGTGCGGCGACGCCTTCGACGCCGAGCGCGCGCAGGCGCCCCCGCATCTCCCCCGCCGCCTTCGCCGTGAAGGTCACGGCCATGACCCGCGACGGCGAGTAGGCGCCGGTGTCGACGCCGTGCGCGATGCGATGGGTGATGACGCGGGTCTTGCCCGTGCCCGCGCCCGCCAGCACGCACACCGGGCCGCGCAGCAGCGCCGCCGCCTCGCGCTGCTGATCGTCGAGGCCCATCAGCGCGCGTGCGCTCACGCGGTCTCCCCCGCCCAGTCGGCGATCAGCCGATGCGCGATGGAGGCCGTCCCGGGCAGCAGCACGTCGCCCTCGCCGCGGAGCGCGGCACGGATCTCGTCGCGGTCGAACCAGCGCACATCGACGATCTCCTCGCCGTCCGGCCGGGCGGCCGCCGGATCGACGGCCACGGCGTGGAAGCCGAGCATGAGCGACCGCGGATACGGCCAGGCCTGCGAGCCGCGGTAGTGCAACGCCTCGACCGCGACACCGGCCTCCTCGTGCACCTCCCGCACGATCGCCGACTCGAGCGACTCGCCCGCCTCGACGAACCCGGCGAAGGTGGAGTACAGGTTGCGATCGCCCCAGAGGGCGTTGCGACCCAGCAGCAGGCTCTCGCCGTCGGGAGCGACGACCCCGACGATCACCGCGGGGTCCGTGCGGGGGAAGTGCTCGCGTCCGCACACCGGGCAATGGCGCGCCCACCCGGCGGCACGCTGCACGGTGCGCGCTCCGCAGTGGGAGCAGAACGGGGCGTCGACGAGCCAGCGGGCCAGGGCGACCGCCTCGACGAGCAATCCGGCGTCGACGGCGGAGAGCTCCCCGCCGATCGCGCGGAGCGACGCCCACACGAGCGGTGCGGCGGCGTCCGCCGCACGGTCCTCCCGCACCGGGTCGGCCTCGTCGGCCCCCGCAGCGGCGAGCAGCACGGCGGCGCCGGCTGCTCCCCGACCGAGGAAGGCCCACTGCACGTCTGCCCGGATCGCGTCGACCGGCACGAGCTGCAGCGCTCCGGCGGCATCCACCGGAGCGCGGTCGCCGTGGACGGCGACGACGCGGGAGGACGGGTCGGCGCGCAATCGTTCCAGCAGGTCGGGATCGCTGCGCTCCTCGGCACAGCGATCGATGCCGCCGCGCGCGAGCGCGGGCAGACGCACGGAAACAGGCGGCTCGGCCGATGGCGACATCCGGGACCTTCCTCGACGGGCGTGGCGCACACGGGGACGGGGCGCGGCACACCTACCCTGGGGGCATGGCACGCTCACCACTCACTCTAGCTGCGTCGGTCACGTCGGCTCTGCCTCGCGTCGCGGTGGTCGGTGTGGCGCCGCTGACCGAGGGCGTCTCCGGCCGGTACGACAGCGCCATCGCCACCCTCGACGACGATCGGCGCGTCGTGGTGCGCGTTCCCGTCAACGACGAGGCCCAGGACGACCTGCTGGCCGAGGCGCGCGCCCTGACCTCTCTGACGGCGGGCGTGCGCGGAGTGCTCCCGTTCGGCGCCCCCGACGTGCTCGGGCAGACGAGCGTCGACGGCCGTGCCGCGCTCGTGCAGTCCCTCCTTCCCGGCTACCGCGTGGATGCCGCACACGTGCCGTCGGGACGCGGCATCGCGACCGCGCTCGCGGCGGCCATCGCGGCCGTGCACGACCTGCCCGTCACGGTGATCCGCGACGCGGGCCTGCCGATGCTCACGTCCGGGCAGGTGCGGGACGAGGCCGAACGACTGCTGGACCGCGCCGAGGCGACCGGACTGCTGCCCTTCGGGCTGCTGCGGCGCTGGAGCACGGCGCTCGGCTCCGACCCGCTCTGGCGGTTCGAGACGACGGTCGTGCTGGGCGGGGTCGACCCGGCATCCTTCGTCTTCGAGGACGACGCCGACGGCGCACCGGTCGTGACCGGGTTGCTGTCGTGGGGCGGGCTGGGCGTCGGCGATCCGGCGATCGACCTCCGCTGGACGGCCTCGGCACCGGCGGCCCAGGCCGACGTCCTCGACGAGTACGCGCGCCGCTCGCATCGGGCGCCCGACTCGCTGCTCTCCGAGCGCGCCCGTCTGCACGCCGAGCTCGAGTTCGCGAAGTGGCTCGTCCACGGTCACGAGAGTGGCGACCGCACCGTCGTCGGCGACGCCGTGGCCCTGCTCGAGTCGCTGGATGCCAGCGTCCGCGACGAGCCGGTGCGCGCGCGCGACGACGTCACCCTCGACGAGGCTCTCGCCGCGACGCAGCGGGTTCCGGCGGGTGCCGGCGACGCCGCCGACACGTCCATGCAGACCGACAGCTTCGACCCCGACACCCTCGCCGCCTTCCTCGCCGACGAGAACGAGGCCGGCTCGGCGGAGACGAGTCATCTGGAGACCATCCCGATCGAGCTGTCGGAGTGGTCCGCCGCGCCGGCGGCCACCGGCCGCGTGCCGGTTCACACCGCCGATGTCCCCGTGACCGCGCCCGCAGCGCGCGAGGACGACCTCGCCCCCGCCGAAGACGGTGCGCCGGCCAGCGCCGACGACATCGACCGCGACACGGCGGCGCGCAACGCGCTTCGCCGCTGGACCGGGACCGCCTGAGCCCGTCCCGCCCGCGCGGCCGTCCCCGTCCCGCCGGCGTTCAGTCGCGCAGGATGAGTCCGTCCGCGACGTAGAAGAGCACGACGTCGATCGACTCCAACGGGACGCCGTGCCGCGCGTGATAGGCGGCGCGGTACAGGCGGAGCTGGACCATACGCTCCTCGCGCTCGGCGGCGGTGCGCGGTGCGCGCCCCGTCTTCCAGTCGACGATCTCGATGCGGTCCCCGCGGCGGTACACGGCGTCGAGCTTGCAGATCACGACGTGCGGGCTGCCGTCGCCCAGCGCGTCCGCCATCGTGACGTCGATCTCGGTCTCGACCTCCAGCGGCTGCAGCCGAGCCCACTCGGAGGCGAGGAAGGCCTCCTGCAGGCGTCGCAGGTCGGCGTCGCTCTCCGATGTCATGCCGACGCCGTCGCCGTGGGCGAGCTCGTCGTCGTCGTGCCAGAGCACGTCGTCCGGCGACGTGCCGTCGCCGACCAGCCCCGAGCGCTGCTCCACCCAGGCATGGAACCTGGTCCCCAGCCGGGACTGACGGTAGGGCCGCTCGGGCAGCGGGCGCGCGAGGGCGGGGGCATCGCCGAGGTAGTCCTTGAAGCGCGACGCCGGGATGCGCACCGGGGCGGGAGGGCGCACGGGATGCTCGCGCGCGTCGCGCTCCGCGAGCAGCAGGGCGAGCTCCCGCGACGGTGCGGCGGGCGGATCGGCCGCGGATGCGGCCCGCACCGCGGCGGCCGCCGCCTCGACGACCTCGCGGCGCGCCCCCAGCGGGTCGAGCGGCCACTGCAGCATCCTGCGCCTGCCCTCGAACGGGTTCTCCCCCACATCCTCCGGCACCTCCAGCGCCGCGCCCAGGGCATCGGCGATCTCCCGGAGGAACGGGCTGGGCTTGCGCGCCGACCGGGTTCCCGACCAGCTCGACCCCGTCAACAGCAGATGATCGCGGGCGCGGGTGACCGCCACATACGCGAGTCGGCGTTCCTCCTCGAGCTGGCGGGCACGACCGGCGTCGACGAACGAGGCGAGCGCGGCGGCGAGGTCCTGCTGGGTCGGCGCCTGATCCGCCCGCCAGCGCAGCTCGGGGAGCCACTCGGCGTCACCGCGGAACTCGTAGGGCAGCACCCCGAAGCCGAGCCAGCCGCGCGTGTCCTTCGGCCGCGTGGGCAGCTCGTCCTCCACCAGACGGACGACGGCCACGGCATCCCATTCGAGTCCCTTCGACCCGTGGATCGTGAGCAGCTGCACCACGTCGTCCTCCGGGGGCTCCGTGCGCGGCGCGAACTCGTCGAGCCGCTCGGCGTGGTCGAGCCACGCCAGAAGGCTCGGCAGCGACCCGCGCTCGTCCGTCGCGAGGAAGCCGTGCAGCTCGTCGACGAACGCGCGCAGCTGGTCGCTCGCCACCCGCGCGGGACCGCGGGCCTCGTTCGCGGCGAGCTCGATGTCCAGGCGCAGCTCCAGCTCGATCATGCGCACCAGTTCGGGAATCGGCAGGGCGGCCTGCCGCCGCAGCCCGGCGAAGACGGCCGCCGCGTCGCGCAGCCGCTCACGGGCCGGAGGGGTGATGTCGGCGAGCCACCCGTGATCGGGTCGGTGGCGCAGGAAGAAGTCCACCGCGTCGACGAGTGAGCCCTGCTCGTCGCCGGCGGATGCGCGCATCCGCTCGACGACCTCGGGGGCCAGCGGCTGCAGCGCCGCGTCGTGTCGCGCGATGCGGCGCGACAGCTCCGCCAGCGCCCGCAGGTCGGCGACGCCGATCCTCCACCGCGGACCGGCCAGCAGACGGATGAGCGCCGATCCGGCGCGCGGGTCGCTGATCACACGGAGCGCGGACACGACGTCCACGACCTCCGGAGTCGACAGCAGTCCCCCGAGTCCCAGGATCCGATGCGGGATGCCGCGGCGCCCGAGCGCGTCGGCGAAGTGGACCATGTGCTTCTTGCTGCGTAGCAGCACCGCCCCCGTCGTGGGGCGCCCCTCGCCCTCGCGTTCGCTGCGCACCCGTGTGAACCACTCCGCAACCCGGTCGGCTTCGGCGTCGATGTCGCCGTCGAGATGCACCTCGACATGGCCCCGCTCGGCGCCGGGGCGTGGCCGCAGCGGCGCGACCGGCACCGGAACGCGCTCGGCGAGAGGGGCCAGCACGGCGCCGGCGGCGGTCAGCACGTCGACGCTGTTGCGCCAGCTGGTCATCAGCGCGTACATGCCGGCATCGTCGTCGGTGCTGAAGGCACTCGCGAACCCGCCCAGGTTGCCGGCGCTCGCACCGCGCCAGCCGTAGATCGACTGATGCGGGTCGCCGACGGCCATCACGGCGGCATCCCGGAAGACCGCCGCCAGCAGCTGCGTCTGCACCACCGACGTGTCCTGGTACTCGTCGAGCAGGATGACGCGGTAGCGCTCGCGCAGTTCGGCCCCCACGACCGGATGCGCGTCGACGATGTCGCACGCGCCCGCCACCTGATCCGAGAAGTCGATGACACCCAGCCGGCGTTTGCGCCGCCCGTATTCGCGGGCCAGGTCGACGAGCACCTCCAGCCCACTCACCGCCGTGGCGGCCTTCGCCACATCGGCGTAGACCGTGACCCGCGCGGACGTCGACGGACGCTGCAGGACGTCCGCGAACCGGGCGGGGAAGAGGGCGAGCTCGTCGAGATCGACCCGATTGTCCGCCGCGTCGCGGGCGATGCGCAGCGCGCCGTCGACGATCGATCGCAGAGCCTCCTCGCGGCCCTCCAGGCGCACGTCGTCGGCGTCGAGGACGACGCGGCGCATCAGCAGCCACGCCGCCGACTCGCTGAGCACGGCGGCTTCGGCGTCGCGCCCGAGCCGCACGGCGTGCTCGCGGACGATCGCGTCGGCGAAGCTGTTGTAGGTGGCGACGGTGGGCCGATCGAGCAGACTGTCCGCCCCCTCGTCCGCCGGGTCGGGGACCGCGCCGGATGCCGCGGCGAGCTCCGCCAGCAGATCGTGGCGCCTCCCCTCGGGCGCTCCGGAGCGTTCCAGCTCGCCGAGCGCATCCAGGCGTCCCGCGGCGTGCAGGGCGTCGAGGTGCGGGACCAGTCCCCGCCGCTCGAACTCGGCGAGCCGGTGCAGCCGGCGGTGGATGCGCTCGGCCAGCTCGCCGGCGGCCTTGCGGGTGAAGGTGAGACCCAGGACCGCGTCGCGGGAGACGAGGCCGTTGGCGACCAGCCAGACGACGCGTCCCGCCATCGTCTCGGTCTTGCCGCTGCCGGCTCCCGCGACGACGAGAGCCGGCGCCAGGGGCGCGGCGATCACGCGCGCCTGCTCGGGTGTGGGCGGGAACTGACCGAGGGCGGCGGCGAGGGCGGCGGGGCTGACCGATGTCACGAGGCGCTCACCGCGCCGACCGTGTGGATGCGACACAGGCCGTACGAGTAGTCGTCGCGGCAGTGCTCCTCGTAGGGCGCGGAGAACGCCGTGCCGCTCATGATCTCGACGGCGGCGCGCACGCGACCGAGGAAGGCGTCGCGGGCCTGGTCGTCCATGGGAGGCTGGCGCGGTTCGACGTAGTCCTTCGTCGCGGCGGTGGGCCGGAGCACGAGCAGCTTGGCGCCACCCGAGACGAGGCCCCGCGCCTCGGGGATGGCGCCGGCGTCCAGCGCGAGCTGATAGGCGGCGAGCTGCGGGTTGTCCACGACCTTCGCGTCGGTCTGCGGCTCGCGCTTGCCGGTCTTGAGGTCCACGATCACGACCTCGTCGGCCGCCGTGCGCTCGACGCGGTCGATGTAGCCGCTGACGACGGCGCCGTGCGGACCCGGCGGGTCGAGGGCGACGGCCACCTCGAAATGCGGCTCGGCGCCGATGAGGGTGCCGCCGGCCGCATCGAAGCGTCGCAGGTAGACCGCCAATCGCCGCACGAGCTCGCGCGCCCTCGCCCGCTCGGCGCGATCGCGCCACGCCGACTCGAACTCCGGCTCGCCCCAGCGCGCGTCGACGACCGCCCACAGGGCCTCCTCGTCGCTGCCCTCGGCGTGCTCCATCGCGGCATGCACGAGCGTGCCCAGACCGGCCACTGCGCCGCCGGTGTCGGCACCGAGATCCGACAGCAGCCAGTTGAGCTGGCACTCCTCGAGCGTCTGCAGCCGCGACGGCGAGACCCGCACGTCCTCCTGTGTCAGATCGCGAAGGGGCGCCGACGACGTCGAGGGGGCGATCCCGTACCACTGCTCCGGTGCCGCTCCGGGAACCCCCGCCGCGGCGAGGGCGGCGAGTTGGGAGGCCGCGTACTCCCGCGACGACGACCGATCGCCGCGGATGCCGTGCCCGCCGGCGGCGCCCTCCGTGAGCGTGCGGCGGTGCTGCGCGACGAGCCCGCGCAGCGTCAGCGGGTGTTCGGCCGACCGTGCCGCCGTCTGCCGCGGCGGCAGGAGCTCGAACAGCGCGCTGGGGCCGGTGTCGTCGTCGTCGACGGCCGTGACGACCAGCCGTCGCCGGGCGCGCGAGCAGGCCCGGGCGAACAGACGGAGCTCGTCGTGGAGGACGGTTCGGCGCCGGTCGAGGGCGCCGACGCCGACCTCGCCACGATCGCTGAGCGTCGCGCCCGCGAGCCGCCAGGTCTGCAGGAGTCCCCCGCGCGCACGCAGATTGGGCCAGATCCCGTCCTGCACCCCCGCGACGACGACGGTGTCGAACTCCGCCCCGAGGGAACCGGCCGGCGTCAGGACGCTGACGGCATCCACGACGGCGCCGTCGCCGAGGCGGTCCTCCGCGACGTCGGAGTCGAGCACACCGCGCAGGAAGGCCGCCGGCGAGGTGCCGTCGGCGCGCTCGCCGTGGCGCTTGGCGGCCTGGAAGAGCGCGACGACGGCGTCGAGCTCGCGCCCGGCCTGGGCCGCGAGGGGTCCGGAGCCGGACGCAGCGGCCGCCCACGTCCGCTCGACGCCGAGGCCGTCCCACCCCGACCAGAGCAGTTCGTGCGCCGTCGGACTGTCGGCGCCCCCCGTGCGCACGAGCTCCCACTGCGCGCGCACCGCCGCCAGCGTCGACGCGATCCGCTCGGCGCGGCGGCCCTCCCGCGTGTCGAGGAGGGCGAACGCGACCGGATGGGCGAGCGCCGACACCAGGAGCTCGCCGCTGGTCGGCTCGGGCGCGTCGCTCGGATCATCGTCGCCCGATCGGGCCGCCAGAGCGCTGTGGCGCAGCGCCGTGCGCAGCCGCCGGATCTCGATGGGATCCATGCCGCCGGCCCGCAGCGCATCGATCGCGTCGTCGAGGCTCCATCCGCTCGGATCGACGTCGGCCAGCAGGACGACGCGCAGCAGGTCCGCGACGGCGCGCGCCTGCGCGAGCGGACGCTGGCCGTTGGTGCGCGTGGGCACCTCACGGGCGGCCAGCTCCGCCTCCAGGGTCGCGACCTGCCGGCTGTCGTGCGCGATCACGGCGCACTGCGCCCAGGGCACGCCGTCGTGCACGTGCCGCTCACGGAGCAGGCGGGCGATGACGTCGTGCTCCTCTGCGGTCGACCGCGCCGTCAGGGCACGGACGCTGTCGTCGTCACCCTCCACGGGGGCCGCGGCGGGCGGGCGCCGGTGGGCCACGACGCCCGCGGCGCCGATGCGCCCGGTGATGCCCGCGACGAGTCGGCGCTGCCCGGCGGTGCCGCGGTGGACCTCGGTGAGGACGTGGAGGGGCGAGCGCGCGGCGAGGCGCGCGAAGTTCTCGGGGCTGGCCCCGCGGAACGTGCCCGACCCGACATCGGGATCGCCGAACGCCAGGACCGCGATCCCCCGCGCCCGGCAAGCCTCGAGCAGCTCGACCCCGCCCAGGGTGAGCTCCTGCGCATCGTCGACGACGATCACGCGAAGCCGTTCCACCGCCGCCACGCCCGGCGCGCCCGCGGGCAGGGTGCGGACCAGTCCGAGGGCCTCCCGGACGAGGCCGGCGGCATCGCGATGCGCATGACGCATGCCGTCGCGGGCATCGAGGTACTCCTGCGCGAAGGATGCCGCGGCCCGCCACTCCGCGACGTCGTCGCGCGCGCCCAGGTCGGCGAGTCGGGCCGGCGACACCCCGAGCTGCGCGCACTCGGCCAGCAGCGCGCGGACTTCGGCGCGGAACGCGCGGGTCGCGCGCACCGGTGCGGGCAGCGAGGCGGGCCAGCGGATCAGGCCCTCGCGTTCGTCGGCGGCGTCGCCGTCGAGGAGGTCGGCGATCAGCTGATCCTCGTCGGGCCCGGTGAGGAGCTGCGGGGTCTCGGCGCCAGAGTGGACGGCGTGCGCGCGCACGATCTGGTAGGCGAAGGCGACCACCGAGCGGGCGAGCGCGCCGCGGGTCGGGATGCCGACGGCGAGAGCGAGCCGGTCGCGCAGAGCGGTCGCCGAGGTGCGAGACGGCGTCAGCACGACGATCTCCTCGGACACCAGGACCGGCCCCCCGCCGTCGCCGGCGCCCTGCCCGGTGACCTCATCACGCCCGCGCAGCAGCGCGGCCACGCGCGCGATCGCCGTGGACGTCTTGCCCGACCCGGGCGCGCCGACGACCACACCGGACGCCGCGGGAGGAAGGTCGATGACGGCGCGCTGCGCGGCATCCCACGTCACACCATCCATGCTCTTCACGGTAGCCGGAAGCGCCGACACAGGCGTTCGCGCACAGCGAGCACCGCGGGGCCCGAACGGCGATCCGGGCCCCGCGGCGGTGTCGTAGAGTCGACATGCGGCCGGCGCACCGGCCCGCCCCGCATCGCCCTCGGCGGCCGGGTCACGACGAGAAGTGAGGCACAGTCACCGTGGAGATCCGCATCGGCATCGCGAACACCCCCCGAGAGCTCAGCTTCGAGTCGGCCCTGTCGGCGGAGGCCGTGACGACCACCGTCCAGAAGGCGCTCGCCTCGGACGAGTCGTTCGTCACGTTCACGGACGTCAAGGGCAACACGTACATCGTCCCCACCGCGGGCATCACCTTCATCGAGGTCGGGACCGAGGAGTCCCGCCGCGTCGGCTTCGTCGCCTGATCGCGAGTCCCCGCACCGTGGACATCCTCCTCGCCTTCATCTTCGGCGGCGCCTACGGCGGCGTGCTCCACTACCTGATGCCCGGGCGCACCTCGCGGGGTGCGGCGCTGGCGCCGGTGCTGGGCGCGCTGTTGGGCGGCCTCGTCTGGATGGTCCTGACCTGGGCGGGTCTGACGACGCTGAGCCCCTGGCTGTGGATCGTCTCGCTCGCCGTCCCCGTCATCGTCGTCCCGGCCGTGCTGGCCGTGCTGACGCGTCGGCGTGCCACGCACGACGCACGCGAACGTCTGCGCCTCAAGATCTCCTGAGCCCGGCTCCGGGCCGCTACGCGTCGAGGCCCATCGCGGCCATACGACGAGAATGCGCGCCGAGCAGGTCGGTGAACACCGGCTCGACCTTGCGTTCCTCCGCAGCGTCGAGGGTCTGCGGCCGCAGCGCGCCGCGCGCGATGAGCAGCGTGTCGCCGACGAGTCGTCGCCCCCAGAGGGCGAGCAGCGACTTCCACTGCTCGTCGGCGGCGATCGCATCCGCGAGGATGCCCGCCAGCGCCTGCCGGTCGTCGTCGGCACGCAGCACGTCGGCGACGCGGCGTCCCGTCGAGCCGTAGCTCGACGACAGCGCGAGGTAGAAGTCGTCCAGCATCCCCGCGGTGATGTGCACCGACAGCATCGTCTCCAGATGCCGGGCCCCGTGGGTCGCCCGACGGAAGGCGTCGAGGGGCTCGCGGAAGGGCAGCATGAGGTCGAGCGGGTCGTCGCCGCGGTCGCGGATGATCGTCAGGAGGGCGCGGTGCTTCTGCAGCGCCGCACCGGCCGCCACGGAGATCGACTCCTTCTGGGTGAGCTCCGGTGTGGGGGCGATCAGCTCGCTGAGGGTCTCGAAGTACCCGAGCTGCAGGTAGGCGGCCTGCCCGAGGAACGTGTCGACGTCGGGCGCGAGCTCCTCGAAGTCCACACGTCGGACGTCTCCGAAGTCGCCGCGCGAACGCACGCGGAGCGTGCGCGCCACGGTGCGCTCCCGCTGCCAGGGCCAGGTCACCACGTCCCCAGCCTAGAGGTCGCGGCGCCGCTTCCGAGGGACGCGGCGCCCGCTCCGCTAGGCTGGTCTGGTCCCGGCGACGGATCGGGACCCCCGCGCCTGCGGATGAGTAGAAGGCGTGGACCTCCTCACCGGCGGCTTCTCACCGCCAGACAGGCACGTATCGTGACGACATTCGCTGAGCTCGGAATCGACCCCGACATCGTGGAGGCGCTCGCCTCCAAGGGCATCGTGGACGCCTTCCCCATCCAGGAGCAGACCATCCCCCTGGGGCTGCCCGGCCAGGACATCATCGGCCAGGCCAAGACGGGCACGGGCAAGACCTTCGGCTTCGGCATCCCGGTCGTCCAGCGCCTCGGACTCGACCCGGCTCCGGGCGTGCAGGCGCTCATCGTCGTCCCCACGCGCGAGCTCGCCGTCCAGGTCTACGAGGACATGGACATGCTCACGCAGAACCGTTCCACGAGCGTCGTCGCGATCTACGGCGGCAAGGCCTACGAGGGGCAGATCGACCAGCTGAAGGCCGGCGCGCAGATCGTCGTGGGCACCCCCGGCCGCCTCATCGACCTCAACAACCAGCGACTGCTCGACCTGTCGGGCGCGGTGGAGGTCGTGCTCGACGAGGCGGACAAGATGCTCGACCTCGGCTTCCTGGCCGACATCGAGAAGATCTTCCAGAAGGTGGCGCCGGTGCGCCACACCCAGCTGTTCTCGGCCACCATGCCGGGACCGATCGTGGCCCTCGCCCGTCGGTTCATGAGCAACCCGATCCACATCCGCGCCACCGACCCCGACGAGGGTCTGACGCAGGCGAACATCAAGCACCTCGTCTACCGGGCGCACTCGCTCGACAAGGACGAGGTCATCGCGCGCATCCTGCAGGCCGAGGGTCGCGGCAAGACCGTCGTGTTCACGCGCACCAAGCGCGCCGCCCAGAAGCTCGTCGACGAGCTGAACGACCGCGGCTTCAACGCCGGAGCCGTCCACGGCGACATGAGCCAGGAGGCGCGCGAGCGCTCGATGGCCGCCTTCAAGGCGGGCAAGAAGGACGTGCTCATCGCGACCGACGTCGCCGCGCGCGGCATCGACGTCGATGACGTGACCCACGTCATCAACCACACCATCCCGGACGACGAGAAGACCTACCTGCACCGCGCCGGCCGCACCGGCCGCGCGGGCAAGACCGGCATCGCCGTCACGTTCGTCGACTGGGACGACCTCCACAAGTGGGCGCTGATCAACCGCGCGCTCGAGTTCGGTCAGCCCGAGCCGGTCGAGACCTACTCGTCGAGTCCCCACCTCTACACCGACCTCGACATCCCCGCCGGGACCAAGGGCCGCCTCGCGAAGGCGCCGAAGACCGAGACGGTGCGCACGCAGCGCCCCGCCCCGGAGCGCGCCACGGATGCCGCGGCGGAAGGATCCGCCGAGGCCGGCACCCGCCGTCGCCGTCGGCGCCGTTCGGGATCGTCCGTGGTCGGCGCGACGTTCGCCGAGGGCGCGTCGGAGAGCACGGATGCCGCCGCCGTCTCGACCGTGGACGCCCCCCGCTCGGCCGACGGTGCCGGCACGCACGACGGCGCCGGCACGGAGCACCACGACGGCAAGCCCGCGCCCGCGCGCCGCCGCCGCCGTCGGCGTGGTTCCGGGGGTGGCGCTCCCGCTACGCCCCCCGTCGCCGGAGCCTGATTCGGCCCCGCCCGGCCGCCTCCGACACCGGGTTGGATGTCGGAGGTCGCCGGTAGCGTCGGGTCATGAAGGTCGTCGACGGTCACTCCTCTCCGGGGTCGCCCGGCGGGGCGGATGCGCCCGACGACGATCCGTTCCCGTGTGATCCGGGGTGGACTCCTCCCGATGCCGTGGCATTGATCTGCGATGCCGACGCCATGGTCGCGGTGTTCGCCGCGGAGCGTTACCGACGGGTCGCGGCATACCAGCGGGAGGCTCTCGCGGATGCCGCCGGGCGGGGGCTCGTCGACGTGGCGGAGCGGGCGATCCGCCTGGAGCTTGCGGCAGCGTTGCGGATCACCGAGCAGGCCGCGGGGCAGCTGATCGCGCACGCGCACGTGCTCGAGACCCGCTACCCGGCGGCTCTGGACGCGCTCGCCGCGGCGCGGGTGACGCAACGGCACGTGCAGGTGCTGATCGACCTGCTCGACCCGTTGACCCCGGCCGAAAGCGACACGGTGTTGCCACGCGCGATCGAGCTGGCGGAAGCCGAGCCGGTCGGCACGTTCCGACGACGGTTACGGGCGCTGATCGATCAGGTCCGCGTGCAGACCCTCCCCGACCGTCACGAGCGCGCCCTGCAGGAGCGGCGGGTGTTCATCGAGCCCGCCGACGACGGGATGGCCTGGCTGACCGCCTACCTGCCCGCGGTCGAGGCCCACGCGATCCACGCTCGCCTCACCGCGATCGCGAAGACCGTCGTCGCCGGCGACCCCGATGCCCGCGACGATCGCACGCGGGACCAGGCACGTGCCGATGTCCTCGGCGACCTGCTGATCGACGGCACCTGCGCCGCGCACCCCGACGCTGCCCGCGGGATCCGCGCCACCGTGGTCGTCACCGTTCCCGCTCTCGCGTTGCTCGACGCCGCCCTTCCCGACTGCGGGGCCGCGGTCGTTGACGGGGTCGGACCGATCCCGATTCAGCGGGCACGGGAGCTGTGCGGCGGCACGGACGGGTGGATGCGGGTGCTCACCCATCCCGACACCGGCGCCGTCCTCTCCGTCGGACGCGAACGTTACCGACCCCCACCGGCCCTCCAGCGGCTCGCCCGCTGGCGGGCAGCACGTTGCATGGCCCCCGGCTGCGGCGTCCCCGCCGAGCGGTGCGACCTCGACCACACCGTCGCGTGGGACGACGGCGGTCACACGGCACTCACCAACCTCGCGCCCCTGTGCCGCGGGCACCACACCGTGAAGCACCACGGCGGCTGGCGCGTGCGCCCGCTCACCGATACGGCCCACTCCGGCGCGCTCGAATGGACCTCGCCCACGGGCCGTCACTACACCGTCGTCCCCGAACGCAGCCTCCCCGCCTTCACACCGGGCTCTTCCGCGACCCCCGCGACCCCGGCGTCGCCAACGGGGGTCGGGGCGGGTACACCCACGTGACCATCACGACCGACACGATCATCAGCAGGAACCACGACACGAGCTTGGTGAGCGACACCGGGTGCCATCCGTCGAGCTGGTCGGGGTAGAGCCACGCCCCGGCCCAGGTCGCGATGTTCTCGGCGAGGTAGATGAACAGGGCGACGCCGGCGTAGGCCGCGAGCAGCGGCAGCCGGAGCGTCCGCCGCCAGATGCGCGCGTGCATCACGGTCGGCAGCCACAGCGCGGCGACGGCCAGCAGGAGCAGCCAGCGCAGGTCCCAGACGTAGTGGTGCGAGAAGAAGTTGACGTAGATCAGCGCCGCGACGACCGTGGTCGCCCACCGACGCGGGTAGCGCACGAAGCTGAGGTCGAAGAGGCGGTAGACCCGCACCATGTACGAGCCGACGGCCGCGTACATGAAGCCGCTGAACAGGGGCACGCCCCCGAGGCGCAGCACGCCCTCGGCGGCGTACGACCACGAGCCGACGTCCGTCTTGAACAGCTCCATCCCGGTGCCGGTGATGTGGAACAGCACGATCACCCACAGCTCGCGCCCCGTCTCGAGGCGCCCGACCAGCATCCCGATCTGGATGAGCACGGCGGCGATCGTCAGCGCATCGTTGCGGGCGAGCGCCGCATCGTCGGGCCACCACAGCCGGGCCGCGACGATGACCGCGAGAAGCGCGGCGCCGAAGACGCACGCCCACGCCTGCTTGACCACGAACACCGCCGCCTCGACGAGAAGGGCACGGATGCCGCTCTCCGGAGCACCGCGCAGCAGGCGATGGGCCGCGGCGTCGATCCGCCGTTCGAGGGGGGTGGGTTGCTGCATCCGGAGTGCGCGACGTCAGGGGAAGACGGGGTCGCTCCCGCGGGCGGCGGCGATGATGCGCGCGACCACGTCGTCGTCTGTGGTGAACTCCCCCGGCTGGTTGGGCTTTCCCAGCCCGTGGTAGTCGCTCGATCCCGTCACGAGCAGATTTCGCCGCTGCGCGAGCTCCCGCAGTGCGCCGAGCGCCGGTTCCCGGTTCTCGCGGTGACCGAGCTCGAAGCCGGCCAGGCCGGCCGCGAGCATCCGGTCCATGAGCGGCTCGGGCAGGAGCCCGCCGCGCCCCGCGGGGTGCGCGATCACGGGGACACCACCGGCATCCACCACCGTCGCGACCGCGGTGACGGGGTCGGGGGCGTAGAGGTCGACGTAGTAGTCGCTGCCCGGATGCAGGATGCCGGCGAAGGCCTCACCGCGGTCGCGCACGTAGCCGCGCGCGACGAGCGCATCGGCCAGGTGCGGACGCCCCACGGTGGCCCCCACGGCCGTCTGGGCGACGATGTCGTCCCAGGTCAGCTCGTAGTCGCGGCCGATGCGCTCCGCCATCGTCTGCGCCCGCGTCAGGCGCGAGTGGCGGATGCGGTCGGTGAGGGCGCGCAGGCCCGGGTGCTCGGGGTCGAACAGGTAGGCCAGCACATGGATGCTGCGCCACTCGTGCCGTGCCGATAGCTCCATGCCGGGGAGGAACGTCATCCCGAGCGAGCCGGCCGCCTCGGCCGCCTCGGTCCAGCCGGAGGTCGTGTCGTGATCGGTCAGCGCCACGGTGTGCAGTCCGGCGGCGTGCGCGGCGGCCATCACCCGGGCCGGCGGCTCCGTGCCGTCGGAGTGGTCCGAGTGCAGGTGGAGGTCGCTCGGCCCGCGGAAGCGGAGCGCCCGATGCTCCCCCTGCGACACGACCATGCCACGAGCGTACCGTCGGCGCGGACACGAGGCCGGGACGAGGCGGCGCGTAGCCAGAGTCGAGGCGACGGTCCGGGAACTCTCAGGGGCACTGTCGTAGAGTCCTGACGTGCTGCGCCTGTTCGGAATCCTGATCACCGTGGCCGCGGCGATCGCCGCGGCCGTCGTCACCTGGCCGCAGTTCTTCCGCCTCGAGCAGACCTTCCCGTTCGCGCAGATCGTCTCCCTGCGCGGGGTCGTCGTCATCGTCTTCGGCGTCGTCTTCGTGCTCGGGCTGCTGCTCGCCCTCGCGCGGCCGCTGCGGGCGTTCGCCGGGACGATCGCGATCATCGCCCTCGTCGCCGGCCTCGTGAACGGCGGCATCCTCCTGTCGCGGGGCCTCGGGTCGGGCACGCTCCCCGAGCCCACCGCCACGTCCATCCGCGTGATGACCTGGAACACCGCCGGCGCCGCGACCGACGCGCAGCTGATCGCCCAGACGGCCGTCGCGATGCGCGCCGACATCGTGGCCCTCCCCGAGACGACGATCGAGACGGGCGAGGCGGTCGCCATCGCGATGCGCGAGATGGGCTCGCCCATGTGGGCCCACCACGAGAACTACGGGGAGCGTCCCGGCTACCCCGACTGGGCCGCCAACTCGACGACGCTGCTCATCTCGCCCGCGCTCGGCGACTACGCCGTCGTCGCGTCCACCTCCGACGGCGCGACCAACACCTCCGCGGTGCCCAGCGTGGTGGCGATGCCGGTCGACGGCAGCGGGCCGACGATCGTCGCCGTGCACGCGGTCGCTCCGCGCCAGGACCGCATGGAGGACTGGCGGGGCGATCTGGAGTGGGTCGCGAACCAGTGCGCCAGCGACGACGTGATCATGGCGGGCGACTTCAATGCGACGGTCGATCACATGGCGCGACTGGGCGTCGACGGGGGCGACCTCGGACGCTGCACGGATGCCGCGGCGCAGACCGGCTCGGGCGGGGTCGGCACCTGGTCGACGGCGTGGCCCGCCCTCCTCGGCACACCGATCGATCACATCATGGCGACCGACCGCTGGACGGCGACCGGATCGGTCGTGCTCGGCTCCCTCGACGCGAGCGGCAGCGACCACCGCCCCCTGATCGTGCAATACGACGTGCGCGACGCCACACAGCCCGCCGACGGGTGAGCGGAGGTGCGAGACTGGAGGGCATGAGCACGAGCGAGAGCGCCACGACCGACACCGCCGTCACCTCCACCGAGAACACCAACCGCAAGCAGCCGTTCCCGCGGGGCTTCCTCGAGACGATCTCGACCGGGTGGGCGGATCGCCCCGACCTCACTCCCCCGCCGCGCGAGCAGGCGCCCTACACCGCCGCACGCCGCGCGGCCGTGTCCGCCGCGTTCCCCGGGCGCCGCCTCGTGCTGCCCGCCGGCACCTACAAGCAGCGGTCGAACGACACCGACTACCCGTTCCGCGCCCATTCGGCCTTCACGCACCTGACCGGCTGGGCGAGCGACAGCGTGCCCGAGTCGGTGCTCGTCTTCGACCCGCGGGCCGACGGCTCGGGCCACGATGTGACCCTCTACCTGCGCGAGCGCGCCGACCGCACCACCGCCGAGTTCTACGGCGATGCGACGATCGGCGAGTTCTGGATCGGGCCGCGGCCGGCGCTGGACGGCGTCGCGAGCGACCTCGGCATCGCGACCGCCCATATCGACGCGTTCGCGCCCGGGGAGGGCGACCTCGTCCTGGACGAGGACGACGAGCTGACCCGCTTCGTGTCCGAGCTGAGACTCATCAAGGACGAGTACGAGATCGCCCAGCTGCGCCTCGCGGTGGAGGTGACCGCCCGCGGATTCGACGACATCGTCGCCGACGTGCCGCGCATCATCGCCACGCCGCGCGGAGAGCGCGCCGTCGAGGGCGTGTTCCACCACCGCGCACGCGTCGACGGCAACGGCGAGGGCTACGACACGATCGCCGCGTCCGGCCCGCACGCCTGCTACCTGCACTGGACGCGCAACGACGGCGCCGTCGTGCCCGGCGATCTCATCCTCATCGACGCCGGCGTCGAGGTCGACAGCCTCTACACGGCCGACATCACGCGCACGCTTCCCGTGAACGGCACCTTCTCCCCCATCCAGCGCACGATCTACGAGACCGTCCGTGAAGCCGCCGACGCCGCCTTCGCGGCCGCCCGACCCGGCGTGAAGTTCCGCGCGGTGCACGAGGCCGCGATGCGCGTGATCGCCGCCCGCGTCGCCGAATGGGGTCTTCTTCCCGTCACCGCCGAGGAAGCCCTCGACCCCGACGCCGGTGGGCAGCACCGCCGCTACATGGTGCACGGCACGAGCCACCACCTCGGTCTCGACGTGCACGACTGCGCGCAGGCACGCCGCGAGATGTACTACGACGGCGTGCTCGAGCCGGGGATGGTGTTCACCATCGAACCGGGCCTGTACTTCCAGATCGACGACCTCACCGTTCCGGAGGAGTACCGCGGCATCGGCGTGCGCATCGAGGACGACGTCCTCATGACGGCGGACGGACCCGTGAACCTCTCGGCCGCGATCCCGCGCACGGCGGACGAGGTCGAGGCCTGGATCGCGGGACGCACCGTCACGAGCTGATCGCGGCATCCCGCGCCTGCGCGCGCAGCCACGGCACCACCGACGCCGCGAGGCCGGCGCCCACCTCGGCGGCCGGACGTCGGCGTCCCTTCACCTCGAAGGAGTGCCCGCCGCCGTCGACCCACACGACCGAGGCGTCGCGGCACGTCGCGACGACCTCCTCGAACTGCGCCCGCGGCTGGATGAACGGGTCGACCGTCCCCTCGACGAACAGCTGCGGCGCCGCGACGGACGGCAGGTGCGCCGCCCGCAGCTTCTCCGGGGCGCCCGGCGGATGCAGCGGGTAGCCGAGGTAGACGAGTCCGGCGGGCGAGATCACGCCGTCGGCGGCCGCCATCGACGCCATGCGCCCGCCGTAGGACTTTCCCGCCGCGAACAGCGGGACCCCGGCGACCGCCGCGCCGGCGGCGGCGACGGCCGCGGTCCACGCGGCGACGGCATGAGCGGCCGGTCCCGGCATCCGCCGCCCCGCCTGCGCATACGGGAACGCGAAGCGGAGGACGCCGACCCCCTCCGCGGCCAGCGCATCGGCGAACCCGATCAGGAACGGATGGTCCATGCCCGCGCCCGCGCCGTGGGCCAGGGCCATGACCGCCCAGGGGCTCTCCGCCGCCGACAGCGCGGTCGAGACGGTGACGACGCCCGCGGGCAGCGCGACCTCCATCACCGCTCCGCGGCGGCCGACCCCGTGTCGCGGTCCTCGTCGGAAGGGGGTGCGTCCGGCGCGGCGGCCGGACGGCCCTCGCCGTCGATGCGCTCGCCGTACTGCGGCGGATCGATCCGTTCTCCGTACTGGGGAGGTGCGGCCGGCCCGGGTACGGGCGCGGCCGGCGAGGCGTGCACGGGGTGCGCCGGCGCGGGCGCGACCGTCCGGCCCACGACCTCACGCGCACGATGGATGCTGCGTGGCAGCACGGTGACCTCGTACCGGTCGGCGAGCACCTGCGTGACGGAGGTGTAGTCGCGACGGCGGCGCACGATCGAGTAGGTGACGATGCTCATCAGCATCCCGAGGGCGATGCCGACGAGCATGACGCCTACGAAGAGCTGGATCGCGGCGTTCGGCGTGCCCAGCACGAAGATCGCGGAGAAGAGGAGACCGAGCAGGATGCCGTTGATGGCGCCCGATCGCGCGGCGGCGGCGTAGCCGAGTCGGCCGGTGACGGTCTCCACCGATCGCAGGCCATGGCCGACGATCGCGATGTCGCGCGCCGGGATGTCTGCTTCGACGAGCTGCGAGACGGCCTTCTGCGCGGCGGGATACGTCGCGTAGTCGGCGATCTTCTCGCCCTGCTCCTGGGGGATTCCGCCCAACATGCTCACCCGACCATCTTGTCATGCGCACGCTGCGCGTCGGCCTCGCGGAGGGCGCGCGGACTACGCTGGTCGAGTGAGTACGCAGAGGGTTTTCGTGGCACGCCTGGTGGGCTGCACCGTCTTCGACCCCGCGGGCGATCGTCTCGGCAAGGTCCGGGACGTCGTCGTCATCTACCGAAAAGACGACCCGCCGCGTGTCGTGGGGCTCGTCGTCGAGATCCCCGGGCGCCGGCACGTCTTCCTCTCGATCGGACGCGTCACCTCGATCCAGTCCGGACAGGTGATCACGACGGGCCTCATCAACGTGCGCCGCTTCCAGCAGCGCGGCGGCGAGGTGCGCGTGATGAGCGAGATGCTCGGGCGCAAGGTGTACTTCACCGACGGCTCCGGCCACGCCGTCATCGAAGACGCGGCGATCGAGCGCAACCGCCTCGGCGAGTGGGACATCGGGCAGCTCTTCCTGCGCAAGCCCCGGACGAGCGCCTCCCCGTTCGCGAAGGGTCCGACGACCTTCGCCAACTGGGGCGACGTCCGCGAGCAGGCCGTGCCCGGCGAAGCGCAGTCCGCCGAGCAGCTCGTCGCGACGTTCTCGGAGCTCAAGCCCGCCGACCTCGCCAACACGCTCCTCGACCTTCCCGAGGAACGGCTGCTCGAGGTCGCCGAGGAGTTGTCTGATGACCGTCTCGCGGACGCGCTGGAGGAGATGCCGGAGGACGAGCAGGTCCACATCCTCGAGGCGCTCGGCGACGAGCGCGCCGCGGACATCCTCGATCAGATGGAGCCGGACGACGCCGCCGACGTCCTCGCGCAGCTGCCCGAGGACCAGCGCGAGGAGCTCCTCGAGCTGATGGAGCCCGAGGAGGCGGAAGACGTCCGCGCCCTGCTCAAGTACGGGCCCGACACCGCCGGCGGTCTGATGACGAGCGAGCCGATCGTGCTGTCGGCCGATGCGACCGTGGCCGAGGCGCTCGCGCTCATCCGCCGCCACGAGCTGCACCCCGCCCTCGCGGCGGCCGTCTTCGTCACCCTCCCGCCGTACGAGACACCGACCGGCCGGCTGCTGGGAACCGTCCATTTCCAGCGGATGCTGCGCTATCCCCCGCACGAACGGCTCGGCGCCATCATCGACGACACGCTCGATCCCGTGCCGGTGACCGCCTCCGCCGCCGAGGTCGCGCGCCTGCTCGCGAGCTACAATCTCGTCTCCCTGCCGGTGGTCGACCCGGCGCATCGGCTCGTCGGCGCCGTGAGCGTCGACGACGTGCTCGACTACCTGCTGCCGGAGGACTGGCGTTCCCATGACGGCACCGACGATCCGCTCGTCGTCCCCGCCACCACCGCGACGATCCCGAGGAGGCCCTGATGGCCAAGGCGAAAGACCGCCGCATCCCCTCGCTGGACGCGCCGCGCGGGCGCGCCGGCATGCTCAACCGCACGCCCCAGCCCTCGCGCGACCGGTTCGGCCGGTTCTCGGAGGCGTTCGCGCGGGCGATGGGCACCTCCGGCTTCCTCATCGGCATGTCGGTGTTCGTCATCGTGTGGCTGTGGTGGAACTCGGTGATGCCGCGCGACATCCAATTCGACGCGGCGGAGAACAACTTCACGCTGCTGACGCTCATCCTGTCGCTGCAGGCCTCCTACGCGGCCCCGCTGATCCTTCTCGCGCAGAACCGGCAGGACGACCGCGACCGCGTCCAGATCGAGCAGGACCGCCAGCGCGCCGAGCGCAATCTCGCCGACACGGAGTACCTGGCGCGCGAGGTCGTCGCGTTGCGGATGGCGATGACGGACGTCTCGGAGCACGTGGTCACCCGCGACGTGCTGCGTCAGGAGCTCAAGGCGCTGCTCGAGTCGCTCGAGGAGTCGCGCGAGACGTCGCCGTCGACCCCGGGCACGGCCCCCGAGCCCTCATGACGGCGCCGCAGGCGCACGACGATCCGGACGCGCTCCGCCGCGACGCCGTGCAGCGCGCGGTCGGGGCGGTCATGGACCCCGAGCTGCGCCGTCCGCTGTCGGAGCTCGACATGGTGCGAGATGTGCGCGTCGTCGGCGACCGCGCCGACGTCGGGATCGCGCTGACGATCGTCGGCTGCCCCGCGGCCGACCGGATCGAGCGCGAGGTGCGATCCGCCGCGGCGAGCGTGCCGGGCATCGCGACCGTCGAGATCGCGGTCGGGGTCATGACGCCCGCGGAGCGCCAGGAGCTCACGGCGCGCCTGCGCGGAGGCCGCGCGGCGCGCACCATGCCGTTCGGCCCCGACTCGCTGACCCGCGTCATCGCGGTCACCAGCGGCAAGGGCGGCGTGGGAAAGTCGAGCCTCACGGCGAACCTCGCCGTCGGCCTGGCCGCGCGCGGTCTCGCCGTCGGTCTCATCGATGCGGACGTGCACGGCTTCTCGATCCCGGCGCTGCTGGGTCTCGTGGATGCCGAGGGCCGCCCGCCCGCGCCGACCCGGATCGACGACCTCATGCTCCCGCCGGTGGCCTTCGGCGTGAAGGCCATCTCCATCGGGATGTTCCTGCCGCGCGACCAACCGGTCTCGGCGGCGGTCGCGTGGCGCGGGCCGATGCTGCATCGCACCGTGCAGCAGTTCCTCACCGACGTCTACTTCGGCGACCTCGACATCCTCCTCATCGACATGCCCCCGGGAACGGGAGACGTGGCCATCTCGGTGGGCCAGCTGCTCCCCCACGCCGAGGTCCTCGTCGTCACGACGCCGCAGACCGCCGCCTCCGACGTCGCGGTGCGCAGCGGACTCGTCGCGGCGCAGACCGGGCAGCGCGTCATCGGCGTCGTCGAGAACATGGCCGCGATGACGCTCCCCGACGGCAGCGTGCTCGACCTGTTCGGCGCCGGCGGCGGCGCGGCGGTCGCGGCATCCCTGTCGGGCGGCGGACACGACGTGCCGCTGCTCGCCTCCGTTCCGCTGAGCGTGGGGCTGCGCCGCGGCGGCGACGAGGGCGTGCCGATCGTGGTCGCCGATCCGGACGATCCCGCCGCGCGGGCCATCACGGCGGTGGTCGACGCTCTGGCGCGCGCTCCGCGTGGCCTCGCCGGCAGATCGTTGCCGCTCACCCTGCGCTGAGCGGCCGGCCGGTCAGGTGGCCTCGTCGTCGTAGGGGACGTCGAGCTCGGGATCGAAGGCGGGCGTGAGCGGCGTCGGCGAGGTGGCGGCGATCGCCGTGCCGACGGCGGCCGCGCGGACGGCGGGAACCGGCGCGTCGTCGAGGAGCGCGTCGCGGATGATGCGGCGCGGGTCGTACTGGCGGGGATCGAGCTTGCGCCACTCGACGTCGTCGAAGTCCTCGCCCAGCTCGTCCTTGACGCGCGTCTTCGCACCGCTCAGCCACTCGCGGGCGCGCACGGTCAGCTTGGCGAGCGTCTCGGCGTAATGCGGCAGCCGCTCGGGTCCGACCAGGAGGGCGGCCACGATCAGGATCAGGACGAGCTTGTCCCAGTCGAGGCCGAAGAACATGACTCCAGGTTACCCGTGCGCCTGCCCGCCGCGACGCGACCGGCACCGTACGCTGGGGGCGGAGGACGAACATGGCCGATCAGGACGCGATCCGCAGGTACGTCGACGAGATCACCGTCGAACCCGAGGCGATCGAGCGCGCCCGTGCACACGCGCTCGAGCTCGGCGCCGATCCGATCAGCCCCGCCGTCGGCGCGCAGATCGCCGTCATCGCCGCCACGACCGCCGCCCTCAACATCGTCGAGATCGGCACGGGGGCCGGCGTCTCCGGCCTCTGGCTGCTGCACGGCGCCCCCCGGGCGACGCTGACGACGATCGACAAGGAGCCGGAGCATCTCGCCGCCGCCCGCGTCGCCTTCGCGGATGCGAAGGTCCCGCCGGCACGCGCGCGCTTCATCGCCGGACGGGCGACGGAGGTCCTCCCCCGCATGAACGAGGCGTCCTACGACATCGTGCTCGTGGATGCCGATCCGGAAGGCGTCATCGACCACGTCGAGCACGGCCTGCGCCTCGTGCGGGCCGGGGGCACCGTGCTGATCCCGCGCGTGCTCGCCGGCGGAGCGGTCGCCGACCCCGTGCGTCGCGACCCGGTGACGACCGCGTTCCGCACCCTCATCCAGGAGACCCAGTCCTCCCCCGCCGTGCTGGGCGCGCTGTCGATCGTGGGCGAGGGGCTCCTGCAGCTGACGACCGTCGCCGCCGACGCGCGCTGAGCGCGCGGTCCGGCACCGGGGGACGGAAAAGGGTCGGTCCGAAGACCGACCCTTCTCTCGTATCGGAGGAACTCAGGCCGCGCCGACCACGCCGCCGAGCACGCCGTGCAGTTCCTTGGCCTCTTCGTCATTGACCGAGACGACGAGTCGACCGCCGCCCTCGAGGGGAACGCGCACGATGATCAGGCGCCCCTCCTTCACGGCCTCCATCGGTCCGTCACCGGTTCGCGGCTTCATGGCTGCCATCGCGGGCTCCTTTTCGTCATCGGACTACCTGTCAAGTTTATCGGTAAGCCGAGACAGTGGCCGAACGCGGCGTGCCGCGGCGTCATTCTCACGGGATCTGTGTGTACGTGTTCCCGAGTGCGAGCATCTGGTAGATCCACCACCACTGGCCGACGAGACCGAGCACCAGCATCCCCACACGCCAGAGCCGGTGCGGCGGCAGCGCCAGCGCTCCGTAGAGCGGTGCGAGCGGCAGGAGCAGTCGGAAGATGCTCGACTGCGGGAAGAACACGAGCAGCAGGTACAGCAGATACGCGCCGGACCACAGCCGCACCTCGACGCCCAGACGGCGCACGTGCGGCTCGAACAGCAGCAGCGCCGCGACGGCCACGACCGCCACGACGAGTGCGATGTAGCCGAGCACCTCGGGCAGGCCCCACAGCCGGAACCACAGGGCCGCCGCCTGGACGAACCCGTCGAAGGGGACGAAGCCGCCCTCGCCGATCCAGCCGCGCCGCCACGACAGCTCCGTCTCCATGTACGCACTCGGGTCACCGGTGACGACGCCGGCGATGAACTGCCAGGAGAAGCCGACCGCGACGGCGAGAAGACCCAGCAGCACGATGTGCACGACCTCGACGGCGGCGAGCGGGTCGGTGCGCCGCCGCACCCACCGGTACACCCCGTAGGCGCCCAGCAGGAGGGCGAACGCGAGCACCCCCGGGCGGGTGTAGCCCATCGCCGGGATCAGCAGGTACAGCCATCCGAACCGCCGCAGCTGCAGGCACCGCAGAGCCAGGAACAGCCAGAGCAGGAAGAGCGACTCGGCATAGCCCATCTGAAAGAGGGCCGCCAGCGGGGATGCCGCCAGCAGCGCGACCGCCCACAGCGCCGCCGCCGCGTCGATCCGTGCGCGGAGCAGATGGAAGAGCACCAGGCAGGCGAGGTAGCCGGCGACGATCGCGAGGACGACGGCGGCGAGCGGGTAGTTGCCGCCCAGCACGACCGACAGCGCACGCGTGAGCGCGGGGTACAGCGGCATGAACGCCCACGCGTTCTGCATGACGTGCCCGGTCCCATCGACCGGGAGCTGATCGGGATAGCCCGCCGTGCCGACGACCCAGTACCACTGGGCGTCCCACCCCATCGACAGCGTGCCGATGTTCGCGTCGGCCCCGAACCGCGAGGTCGGACCCGACAGCTCCGCCGCGATCGCCAGGAACACCGTCGTGACGACCCGCGCGGCGACGTACACCACGGCCACCGCCAGAGCGGGCCGGAGCCGGCCGAGGCGGTCGACGGGCGACCATCCGCGCGCCGGCACCCCCGCATCGGTCAGGGCGCGCTCAGCCACGCGCGCAGCCCACGTTCGACGTCCTCGATCTGCGCGTAGGAGACACGCTCCTCGTCATGGTGCGCGAGGCTCGGGTCGCCCGGGCCGTAGTTGACGGCCGGCACGCCCAGCGCCGCGAAGCGCGCCACGTCGGTCCAGCCGTACTTGGGCCGGGCCTCGGCGCCGACGGCCGCCAGGAACTCCTGAGCGAGCGGCGCATCCAGCCCGGGCCGCGCGCCGGCGGCGGCATCGACGATCTCGACGTCGAAGCCCTCCAGCACGCGGCGCACGTGCGCCTCCGCATCCGCGACGCTCCGGCTCGGGGCGAAGCGGAAGTTCACCTCGACCTCGCACAGGTCGGGGATGACGTTTCCCGCGACGCCGCCCGAGATGCGGACGGCGTTGAGCCCTTCGCGGTACACGAGCCCGTCGACCGCGATCTCCCGCGGACGGTACTCGGCGAGGCGCGCGAGGATCGGCGCCGCACGGTGGATGGCGTTCTCCCCCATCCAGGCGCGGGCGCTGTGGGCGCGCACCCCGTGGGTGCGGGCGATGGCGCGGAGCGTGCCGTTGCAGCCGCCCTCGACCTGCCCGTTGGACGGCTCGCCCAGGATGGCGAAGTCCGCGGCGAAGAGATCCGGGCGGGTGCGGGCGAGACGGGTGAGGCCGTTGCGGTCGGAATCGACCTCCTCGTTGTCGTACCAGAGCCACGTGATGTCCACGCGCGGCGCGATCAGCTCGGCGGCGAGTTTGAGCTGCACCGCGGTGCCGCCCTTCATGTCCACCGTGCCGCGGCCCCAGAGATGGGGTCGGCCGTCGACCTCGATGTCGCGGGTCGGCAGGTTGGCGTTGATCGGCACGGTGTCGATGTGCCCGGCGATCGCGACCCGACGGTCGCGTCCGAGAGCGGTGCGCGCGACGATCGTGTCGCCGTCGCGATACACCTCCAGGTGCGCGAGGGGCGAGATCGCCGCGAAGATGGCGTCGGCGAGCGTGGCCTCGTCGCCGGAGACGCTCGGGATGTCGCAGATCGTGCGCGTGAGGTCGACGGACGAGGCGGACAGATCGAGCACGGGCATGGGCCGAGTCTATCGAGGCCCGCCGCTTCGATAGCCTGGACGCATGAGTGAGCAGCGGACGGTATGGGGCATCGGCCTGGCGACGACGAGCGGCGACGGGACGGTGCTGGACACCTGGTTCCCGGAGGTGCGCCTCGGCGCTCCCACCGACGCCGACGTCGCTGCGGCCGCCGCGACGTGGGGTTCCTTCGCCGAGCCCGACGAGCGCCGCGCGGTCGGGGTCGAGCTCGTCACCGTCGCGGTGGACCTCGATGCGGCGCCCGCCTCGACGCCCGATGCGTACCTGCGCCTGCACGCGCTCTCGCACCGCGTCGTCGCGCCGAACGACCTCAACCTCGACGGCATCTTCGGACACCTGCCGATCGTCGCGTGGACCACCGCGGGTCCCATGCATCCGGGCGACGCGGAGCGGCTCCGGCCGGCCCTGCAGCGCGCCGGCATCCAGGTGCACGGCCTCGACAAGTTCCCGCGCCTGCTCGACTACGTCACGCCGCCGGGCGTGCGCATCGCGGATGCCTCCCGGGTGCGCCTGGGGGCGTACCTCTCCCCCGGCACCACGGTCATGCACGAGGGATTCGTCAACTTCAACGCCGGCACCCTCGGCGCGTCCATGGTGGAGGGCCGCATCTCGCAGGGCGTCGTCGTGGGCGACGGCTCGGACATCGGCGGCGGCGCGTCGATCATGGGCACCCTGTCCGGCGGTGGGACGCACCGGGTGTCCATCGGCGCGCGGACGCTCCTGGGCGCCAACGCGGGCATCGGCATCTCGCTCGGCGACGACTGCATCGTCGAGGCCGGCCTCTACGTGACCGCGGGCACCAAGATCGTGCTCTCGAACGAGGCGCCGCTGCACGACGGGTCGCGCCCGGTCGTCAAGGGCGGGCAGCTGTCGGGGCAGAACAGCCTGCTCTTCCGGCGGAACTCGCTCACGGGCGCCGTCGAGGCCGTGCGCCGCGAGGGCGTGGGGGTCACCCTCAACGAGGCGCTGCACGCCTGAGAGCCGGCGGCGGCTACGATCTGGTCATGAGCGACCGGATGCCGAAGAAGCCGTACGAACGCGAACTGAAGCGGCTGCAGGCGCAGCTGGTCGACATGCAGGCGTGGGTCCAGTCCACCGGCGCGCGCATCGTCGTCATCTTCGAGGGGCGTGACGCGGCCGGCAAGGGATCCACGATCAGTCGCGTCTCCCAATACCTCAATCCGCGCGTCACCCGCGTGGTCGCCCTGCCGACGCCGACCGAGCGCGAGAAGTCGGAGTGGTACTTCCAGCGCTACATCGCCCACCTCCCGGCCGCCGGCGAGATCGTCCTGATGGACCGCTCGTGGTACAATCGCGCGGGCGTCGAGCACGTGATGGGGTACTGCACGAACGCCGAATACCATCGCTTCCTGCACCAGGTGCCGATTTTCGAGCGGATGCTGGTGGAAGACGGCATCCTGCTGAAGAAGTACTGGTTCAGCGTCTCCGACGTGGAGCAGGAGAAGCGGTTCCGCTCGCGCAACGACGACCCGATGCGACGGTGGAAGCTCTCGCCCAACGACGTCCTGTCCATCACGAAGTGGGAGGACTACTCGCGCGCGAAGGACACGATGTTCGTCCACACCGACATCCCCGAGTCGCCGTGGTTCGAGGTCGACAACGAGGACAAGCGTCGCGGACGGATCAACATGATCCACCACCTGCTGTCGCAGATCCCCTACGAGGACGTCGAGCGGGCTCCCATCGACATCCCGCCGCGCCCCGCCTCCGGCGGCTACGAGCGGCCCCCGCGCGAACTGCAGAACTACGTGCCGGACTACGCCGCGACGATCGCGCGCTGACCGGCGTCGCAGAATCGGAGTTCGACGACAGCATCGGATGCCGCGGCTCGCGCCGACCGCATCCGTTGCGCGGCTCCGATTCCGTTCAGTCGCGGATGCGGACCGAGAGGCACGTGACGCAGCCCTCGAGCTTCTCGAACTCGGTGATCGGCGTCGCGACCACCGTCAGCCCGCGCGCGGCGTAGCGCTCGGCTGTCTCCGGGGCATCCGCCGACATCAGCACCTCCGTCGGGCCGAGCACGACCACCGCCGTGCCGTGCTCCTCCGGCACCGCCTCGAAGACGGGGAACGCCGACGGATCGTCGACGAGCGGCTCGTACCCCACCACCGTGCCGTCGGGTAGCGCCGTCACACCGCTCTTGAGGTGCAGCACGCGCTCGACCGGCACCGCGACCACCGACCACCCGCGCGGGGCGAGCAGCGCGGTCAGCTGGGCGATGCCGTCCGCGTTCGTGCGGGCGGACGCGCCGACGTACACGGTCCGGCCGACCTTCAGGACGTCACCGCCGTCGAGGGTGCCCGGCGCCACGATCTCGGCCGTCTGCAGTCCGGTGTCCGCCAGGGCATCCCGCACCGACGCCGCCTCACCGCGGCGCGACGGCGCGCCGGCCCGGCACAGCACCGCGAGGTCGTCGAAGACGACCACGGCATCCTCGACGAAGACCCCGTCGGGCTGGTCGTCCGCGGGTGCGATCTCCTGGATCTGCCAACCGCGCGAACGGAAGACGTCGACGTACGCCTCCCACTGCCGCTGGGCGAGGTCGGCGTCGACCGACGTGCGACCGATGTGCGTGACCTCGCCGTCGGCGAGGCGGGGCGAGGGACGGCGGACCAGCAGACGCGACATGGCTCGACCCTAGTGGATCCCGCCGAGGCGTCCGCCGGCTGCCGCGTCAGCGTGCGCCGGGATAGTCCCGCTCGGCCGCGCCGACGTACAGCTGCTGCGGACGGCCGATCTTCGTCTGCGGATCGTGCTGCATCTCGCGCCAGTGCGCGAGCCATCCCGGGAGCCGCCCGATCGCGAACAGCGGCGTGAACATGCGCGTGGGAAAGCCCATCGCCTTGTAGATGACGCCGGTGTAGAAGTCCACGTTCGGGTACAGCCGGCGCTCCTTGAAGTAGTCGTCCTCCAGGGCGACCTGCTCCAGCTCCTGCGCGAGATCGAGCAGCGGGTCGTGCACGCCCAGCTCGGCGAGGATCTCGTCCGCCGACTCCTTGACGAGCTTCGCGCGCGGGTCGTAGTTCTTGTAGACGCGGTGTCCGAAGCCCATGAGCTTGACGCCGTCTTCCTTGTTCTTGACCCGCTCGACGAAGCGCTGCACGCTCTCGCCGGACTCCTGGATGCGCGCGAGCATGTCGAGCACGGCCTCGTTGGCGCCGCCGTGCAGCGGGCCGTAGAGGGCGTTGATGCCCGCCGAGATCGACGAGAACTGGTTGGCCCCTGTCGAGCCGACCAGTCGCACCGTCGAGGTCGACGCATTCTGCTCGTGGTCTTCGTGCAGGATCAGCAGCCGCTCGAGCGCGCGGGAGGTCACCGGGTTCACCTGGTACACCTCGGCGAGGTTGCCGAAGTTCAGCTTCAGGAAGTTGTCGACGAAGCTCAGCGAGTTGTCGGGGTAGAGGAAGGCCTGTCCGATGCTCTTCTTGTGCGCATAGGCGGCGATGACCGGGAGCTTCGCGAGCAGGCGGATCGTGTTGAGCTCGACGTGCTCGGGGTTGTTGGGGTCGGACTGCCCCTCGTAGTAGGTCGAGAGCGCGGCCGTGGCGGCCGAGAGCACCGACATCGGGTGCGCGGTGTGCGGAAGCGACGAGAAGAAGCGCTTGAGATCCTCGTGCAGCAGCGTGTGGTGGCGGATCTTGTCGTCCCAGTCGGCGAGCTCGTCGGCGGTCGGCAGCTCGCCGTAGAGCAGGAGCCACGCCACCTCGAGGTAGGTGCTGTTCTTCGCCAGCTGCTCGATCGGATACCCGCGGTAGCGCAGGATGCCCTCGTCGCCGTCGATGAAGGTGATGGCCGACTTCGTCGCCGCCGTGTTGACGAAGCCGTAGTCCAGGCTCGTATGTCCGGTCTGCTTCGTGAAGGTCGAGAAGTCGACGCTCGGCACGCCTTCGGTGCCGGTGAGGATCGGCAGTTCTGCGGTGCGGTCACCGACGGTGACCGTGGCCTTCTGGGGGTTTCCCGCGTCGCTCACGAAGCCTCCTTGCGGTCGTTGGGGGATCCTTTACAGCCTACTGGGCGCGCGGGCCTACTCAGATCCACCGCAAAGGAATCGGGAATCCGTAGGAGGAAAGCTACGAAGGTCTCAGCGCAGACGCGCAGCCGCGGCGCGGATGCGCTCGTCGCTCGCCGTCAGCGAGAAGCGGACGTGCTGCGGGAAGTGGGCCCCGTAGAAGTGTCCCGGCCCGGCGAGGATGCCGAGCTCCGCCAGGCGGCTCATCGACTCCCACGCATCCACCCCCTCGGTCGCCCACAGGTACAGGCCGCCCTCGGAGTGGTCGATGCGGAAGCCCGCCGCTTCCAGCGCGGGACGGAGGATGTCGCGCCGGACGCGGTAGCGCTCGCGCTGCGCCGCGACGTGGGCGTCATCGCCGAGCGCGACGGTCATCGCCGCCTGCACGGGCGCCGGCAGCATGAGCCCCAGGTGCTTGCGCGCCGTCAGCAGCCGCGCGACGAGCGCGTCGTCGCCGGCGAGGAAAGCGGCGCGGTATCCGGCCAGGTTCGACTGCTTGCTGAGGGAGTACACCGACAGGATGCCGCGGCGGTCTGACCCGACCACGCGGGGATCGAGGATGCTCGGCACCGGCTGCGTGGCCCACGGGCCGTCCCATCCGAGCTCGGCGTAGCACTCGTCGCTCACGACGATGGCACCGATCGCACGGCCGCGCTCGACCGCCGCGCGCAGCGCGTCGACGTCCAGGACGCGTCCGTCGGGGTTGCCGGGCGTGTTGAGCCAGACCAGCCGCGTGCCCTCGGGCCACTCGTCCGGGTCGTCGGCGGCGACCGGCGAGGCGCCGACGAGCTTCGCTCCCACCTCGTACGTCGGGTAGGCCGCGCGGGGGTGGACCACGACGTCGCCGGGCCCCAGGTCGAGCAGCAGCGGCAGCAGCGCCACCAGCTCCTTCGACCCGACGGTCGGCAGGACCTCCTGCGTGGTGAGGCCGGGAACGCCGCGGCGACGCGCGTACCAGTCGACGATCGCCTCGCGCAGCGCGGGCGACCCGACCGTCAACGGGTAGGAGTGCGCGTCGGTCGCTGCGCGCAGCGCGTCGGCCACGATCTCCGGGGTCGGATCGACGGGCGATCCGATGGAGAGGTCGACGATCCCGTCGGGGTGCGCCTTCGCGCGCGCGGCATAGGGTGCGACGGCATCCCACGGGTAGTCGTCGAGATCGCGGACGGCCATCAGTGCGTCTGCGGGGGAAGGGCCGAGATCACGGGATGGTCCTTCGCGATCACGCCGACCTTGGCCGCGCCGCCGGGCGAGCCGATGTCCTCGAAGAACTCGACGTTCGCCGTGTAGTAGTCCTGCCACTCCTCGGGCAGATCGTCTTCGTAGTAGATCGCCTCGACGGGGCAGACCGGCTCGCACGCGCCGCAGTCGACGCACTCGTCGGGGTGGATGTAGAGCGAACGCTCGCCTTCGTAGATGCAGTCGACGGGGCATTCGTCGATACAGGCACGATCCTTCACATCCACGCACGGCAGGGCGATCACATATGTCACGTCTTGAGTCTAGTTCGTGCCCGTGGTGTCGTCGTGAAGCGGGGCCGTCCGCCGAGCGGATGCCGGCAGCTGCGGCCAGGCGACGACGATCGCCGCCATCACGGGCACCGCGAAGGTCCAGATCAGCCCCGTCGACAGCTGCCCGTCGGCGGGGGCGGGCACGACGACCGATCCGCCCGGTCCCCGACCCGACAGCGCCAGGGTCGTCAGCAGCACGCCGAGCCCCGTGGCCAGGCCCGCCCACCGGTCGCCGGTGAGCAGACGGACGGCGAGAAGGAGCGCGCCCGTGCCGATGACGGCGACGACGAGCCCGACGGGAAGGGCGCCCCAGGAGGCGGCTTGCCCGATCGTCCCCGCGGCGCCGTAGACGAGTCCGATGACGGCGGCGACCGCCCACGTGCCGATCCGTGCGATTCTCACCCGGCGAGTCTACGTCGCCAGTCCCCACGCCCGCAGGAGCGCGGCGACGACCGCCGCGGCCACCACGACCACCAGGAACGGCGCGCGCAGGATCAGCAGTCCCGCCGCGATCACGACCGCCGGGACCCGGGCGTCGGCGACGATCTGCTGGCCGACGCCGAGCGTCTGCACCGCCACCAGCGCAGCCAGCAGGGCCACGGTGAGCAGATCGATCGATCGCTGCGCACGCGGAGCCTCGAACCATCGCGCGGGGATGACGTAGCCCAGCGCTTTGAGGGCGAGGCACAGCAGGGCCGCGACGAGCACCGCGGTCCAGAGCGTCATGTCCTCGCCCTCTCGCCGAACGCGTTGGTCCATCCCACGGCGATCGCCACGACGGCGGCGACCAGCACGGGAATCCCCGGCATGAGCACCGGCGTCAGGGCGGTCGCGACGACCGCCGCGGCGACGCCCACGGCGATCGCCTGCCGACGGCGCAGGCGCGGCCACAGCAACGCCAGGAAGGCGGCGGCCGCGGCCGCATCGAGACCGTACGCCCGGGGGTCACCGAGAACGTCGCCCAGCAGGCCGCCGGCGAGCGTGGAGAGGTTCCAGCCGATGTAGATGCCGATACCGGTCACCCAGAACCCGATGCGACGAGCCCGCGGCTCGGAGTGGGCGAGCGCGACGGCGGTCGACTCGTCGATCGTCAGATGCGGCGCGAAGAGGCGCCGCCAGCCGGAGCCGACGACCGGCGCCATCCGCAGACCGTACGCGATGTTGCGCGCCCCCAGCAGCACGGCCGAGGCGATCGCCGCCGGGGCCGCGGCGACTCCCCCGGCGCCGATGACGCCGACGAACGCGAACTGGGATCCTCCCGTGAACATCACGAGGCTGAGCAGGCACGTCTGCCACACGTCCAGCCCGGAGGCCACGGACAGGGCGCCGAACGACACGCCGTAGGCGCTCGTGGCGACCGCGACGCCGACGCCTTCGCGCCACGCACGGCGCTCGGCGGCAGTGCGCGCGCTCCCGGCATCCATGGACACCATCATCACGAGCCGACGCGCGTTCGTCAAACCGAACGAATGTTTGCCATACTGAACGACATGGATGCCCTCGGCCCTCGGATCTCGCACGCCCTCCGCCGCGAACGCGACCGCGCCGGGCTGAGCGTGTCGGAGCTCGCCCGTCGGGCCGGTGTCGGCAAGGCCACCGTGTCGCAGCTCGAATCCGGCACGGCCAACCCCAGTGTCGAGACCTTGTGGGCGATCGCGACGGCGCTGGACGTGCCGTTCGCCGTGTTCGTGGCGGAGCCCGACGAGGCTCCCACGCTCATCCGCGCCCGCGACGGCAGCGGCATCCGCGCGTCGGACGCGCCGTACGAGGCGCTGCTGCTGGCGGCGGGGGCTCCGCAGTCGCGCAGCGACCTGTACCTCCTGCGTGCCGAGCCCGGCTCACCCCGCTCGTCGCAGCCGCACTCCCCCGGCACGACGGAGCACGTCGTCATCGTCACGGGCTCCGCGCTCGTCGGGCCCACGGACGCACCGGTGGAGCTCGGCCCCGGAGACTATCTGCGCTACCGCGGAGATGCTCCGCACGTGTTCGAGGCCCGCCGCCCCGGCACCACCGCCGTCCTCGTCTCCGAGGTGCGCTGACCCCCGCCGCGAGCCGCTATCCCCCGGGCGAACCGCCACGCTCCGCCGGATGGCGGCTCGGCCGGAGCGTGGCGGTTCGGCGACGGGCGGCGCGCTTACGCGCCGGCGTCCTGGCGCTTCGCGCGGGAGGCGGCGCGACCGCGCTCGGTTGCGTCGAGCACGACCTTGCGGATGCGCACCTTCTCGGGGGTGACCTCGACGCATTCGTCGTCGCGCGCGAACTCGAGCGACTCCTCCAGCGTGAGCACGCGCGGCGGCGTCATCGACTCGAAGGAGTCGGAGGTCGACGAGCGCATGTTCGTCAGCTTCTTCTCCTTCGTGATGTTGACGTCCATGTCGTCGGCGCGTGAGTTCTCGCCGATGACCATGCCCTCGTAGACCTCTTCGGTCGGCTGCACGAAGAAGCTCATGCGCTCCTGCAGCGCGATCATCGCGAACGGCGTGACGACGCCCTGGCGGTCCGCGACGATGGATCCGTTCTGGCGCGTCGTGATCTGACCGGCCCAGTCGTCGTACCCGTGCGAGATCGCGTTGGCGATGCCGGTGCCGCGCGTGATCGTGAGGAACTCGCTGCGGAAGCCGATGAGACCGCGCGAGGGCACGACGAACTCCATGCGCACCCAGCCGGTGCCGTGGTTGGTCATCGTGTCCATCCGACCCTTGCGGGCGGCCATGAGCTGGGTGATCGCGCCGAGGTGCTCCTCGGGGGCGTCGATCGTCAGGTGCTCGAACGGCTCCTTGAGCTTGCCGTCCTCGCCGCGGCGGGTGACTACCTGCGGCTTGCCGACCGTCAGCTCGAAGCCCTCGCGACGCATGTTCTCGACGAGGATGGCGAGGGCCAGCTCGCCGCGGCCCTGCACCTCCCAGGCGTCGGGGCGTCCGATGTCGACGACCTTGAGCGAGACGTTGCCGATGAGCTCACGGTCGAGGCGGTCCTTCACCATGCGCGCCGTCAGCTTGTGCCCCTTGACCTTGCCCATCAGCGGCGACGTGTTCGTGCCGATGGTCATCGAGATCGCGGGGTCGTCGACCGTGATGGCCGGCAGCGGCCGCACGTCCTCGGGGTCGGCGATCGTCTCGCCGATCGTGATGTCCTCGATGCCGGCGATGGCGACGATGTCGCCGGGGCCGGCGGACTCGGCCGGGTAGCGCTCGAGCGCACGGGTCTTCAGCAGCTCGGTGATCCGTGCGTTGGAGTGCGTGCCGTCGTGGCGCACCCACGCGACGGTCTGGCCCTTCTTCAGGGTGCCGTTGAAGACGCGCAGCAGCGCCAGGCGGCCGAGGAACGGCGAGGAGTCGAGGTTGGTGACCCAGGCCTGCAGGGGCGCCTCGTCGTCGTACGCGGGAGCCGGGACGTGCTCGAGGATCGCCTCGAACAGCGGCTCGAGGTCGTCGTTGTCGGGCAGCTCGCCGTTGGCGGGACGGTTGCGCGAGGCGGCGCCGGCACGGCCGGACGCGTAGACGACGGGAACGTCCAGCAGGGCGTCGACGTCGAGGTCGGGCACGTCGTCGACGAGGTCGCCGGCGAGACCCAGCAGAAGGTCGTGCGCCTCCTCCTCGACCTCGGCGATGCGCGCGTCGGGGCGGTCGGTCTTGTTGACCAGCAGGATCACCGGCAGCTTCGCCTCCAGCGCCTTACGAAGGACGAAGCGCGTCTGCGGCAGAGGGCCCTCCGAGGCATCCACCAGCAGAACGACGCCGTCGACCATCGACAGACCGCGCTCGACCTCGCCGCCGAAGTCGGCGTGGCCGGGGGTGTCGATCACGTTGATCGTGACCGGCACCTCGGTGTGCAGGCCGTTGTAGGTGATCGCCGTGTTCTTGGCGAGGATCGTGATGCCCTTCTCGCGCTCGAGGTCGTTCGAGTCCATCGCCCGCTCCTCCATGTGCTCGTGAGAGCCGAACGAGCCGGTCTGACGGAGCATGGCATCCACGAGCGTCGTCTTGCCGTGGTCGACGTGCGCGACGATCGCGACGTTGCGGAGATCCGGACGGAGGGCGTGCGCCATGGAGATGACCTAACGAGAAAGGGAGACGCTCCGAGCAGAGCGCCTCCCATTCTACAAGCCGGATGCCGCGGCGTCCCCCGCGGCATCGCCGGTGCCGACCGTCACGCCGGAGCGGCGTCTCCGGGAACCTCGTCGGCGTCGACGCCGGCGGCCAGATCGGCCAGGCGCCGGTCGCGACGCTCGCGCTGGATCTCCGGGTCGGGGACGGGGACGGCGGCCAGCAGCCGCTTGGTGTACGCCTGCTGCGGGCGGCGCATGATCTGGTCGCGGCTGCCCACCTCGACGAGCGCGCCGTGGCGCATCACGGCGATGCGGTCGGCGAGCTCGTCGATGACGGCGAGGTCGTGGCTGATGAACAGGCACGCGAACCCGCGCTCGCGCTGGAGGTCCTTCAGCAGCTCGAGCACCGTCGCCTGCACCGAGACGTCCAGCGCGCTGGTGGGCTCGTCGGCCACGAGCACCTTCGGGTTCAGCGCGAGCGCGCGGGCGATGCCGACACGCTGCTTCTGGCCGCCGGAGAGCTCGTGCGGGTAGCGCGAGGCGTACTCGCGCGGCAGGCGCACCGAGTCCAGCAGCGCCCGGACGCGCTTGTCGAGCGGGGCGCCCTTGATCTTCTCCGACAGCAGGATCGGCTCGGCGATGGAGTCGCCGATGGTCATGCGCGGGTTCAGCGAGCTGGAGGGGTCCTGGAAGACGATGCCCACCTCGTGGTGCAGCGCGTGCAACTGATCGCGGCCGGCCTTCGAGATGTCCATCCCGGCCACCTCGAGACGTCCGGAGTGGATCGGCAGCAGGCCGATCGTCGCGCGTCCGATCGTCGTCTTGCCCGACCCCGACTCGCCGACGAGGCCCAGCACTTCGCCCTGATAGATCTTCAGGTCGATGTGGTCCGCCGCGCGGAAAGCCGGCACGCGGCCGCGCTTGGGGTACTCGATCGCGACGTCGTCGAAGGAGACGACGACCGGAGCGGTCGGATGGGCCGCCTCGGGAGCCTGCAGGTCCTCGGTGGTGATCCGCGGCACGGCCGCCAGGAGCGCACGCGTGTACGGATGCTGCGGATCGGCGAACACCTCGGCCACGGCGCCCGTCTCGACGATGTCGCCCTGACGCATGACCACGATGCGGTCGGCCATGTCGGCGACGACGCCCATGTCGTGCGTGATGAGCAGGATCGCGGAGCCGAGCCGGTCCTGCAGCTTGCGCATCAGCTCGAGGATCTCGGCCTGCACCGTCACGTCGAGGGCCGTGGTGGGCTCGTCGGCGACCAGCAGCAGCGGGTCGCAGGACAGCGACTGCGCGATCATCGCGCGCTGGCGCTGACCGCCGGACAGCTGGTGGGGGTAGGAGTCGAACGCCTTCACCGGGTCGGGCAGCTCGACGAGGGTCAGCAGCTCGATCGCTCGCGCCTTGGCCTCCGCCGGGGAGACGCCGAAGTGCTGGCGCAGGGTCTCCACGATCTGGAACCCGACGGTCAGCACCGGGTTCAGCGCGGTCATCGGCTCCTGGAAGATCATCGAGATCTGGTTGCCGCGGATCTCCTGCATGTCGCGCGGCTTCATCCCGATCAGCTCGCGGCCGTCGAGCTTCGCACTGCCGCTCACCCGCGAGTTCTTCGGGAGGAGCCCGAGCAGCGACATCGACGAGACGCTCTTGCCCGAGCCGGACTCGCCGACGATGGCGAGCACCTCCCCCGAGGCGATCGAGTACGACACGTGCCGCGCCGCGGGCACCCAATAGCCGTCGACGCCGAAGTCGACATTGAGGTCCGTGACCTCGAGCACCGGGCCGCGATCGGGCTGGTGCGCCTCAGTGGTGGGCAGCATGCCGCGGGACGTTCTCATCGGCGGGTTCCTTCTGTTGTGCGTGCGAACGGACTCGTGATCCGGGATGCGACGATGGGGGGATGACGGAAGATGTGCGCCAGTACCGGTCGACCACCAACACCGTGATCTCGATCGGCGCGTGGGCGGCGATCGCCGTGGGGGCGATGCTCGTCGTGCTGGTGGGCGCGGCGCGGACGTCGGCGTACCTGTGGGGCCTGGTGCCGCTGGCTCTGCTGGCCGTGCTGGTCGCCGAGCTGTTCTGGCGTCCGCGCATCCACTGGGATGACGCCGCCATCACGCTCGTCAACCCGTACGCGACCGTCGAGATCCCGTGGACGATCGTGGTCGACATCGACACGCGCTTCGCTCTGACCGTCGTCACGCCGGGCCGGCGGTACCGGTCGTCTGCGGCTCCGGCCGCCGGCGCGCTCACGCGACCCCGCGGCGGGCGCGACAGCCTCGGACCGCATCAGGAGGGCGGCGTCCTGCGCAAGTCCGACGCGCTGGGCACCGACTCGGGCGACGCCGCCTACATCGTGCGCGGCGTCTGGAGCGCACTGGTCGAACAGGAGCGCATCCCTCTCGGACGCGCGGCCAGCGACCGCGCCCACACCCGCGTGCACGTCGGCGCCATCGCGCTCACCGTGCTGCTGGTCGGCGCGACGTTCCCGGCGCTGCTGAACCTCTGACCGCATCCGGCTTACTCCGGATCCTGCAGGGTCGGCGTTCCGGTCCGGGGGTTCTGCGCACCGGCATCCATCAGCGACGTCGGCGGCGCGACATCCGGCTCGACGCCGTTCGCACGGTCCTTCGTGCGACGGCGGGAGAACCGGCGGCTGCGCGGGTCGAACGCCTCGCGCAGCGCGTCGCCGAAGATGTTCGCCGACAGCGCCAGCACGACGATGAACAGGGCGGGCCACCAGAACAGCCACGGACGCACGGTGAACGCCGACTGGTTCACGCCGATGAGCAGACCCAGCGACACATCAGGAGAGCGGATGCCGTAGCCCAGCAGCGAGATCGCCGCCTCGAGCAGGATCGCGCCGGCCGCCAGGAGCGAGCCCGAGACGATGATGACGCCGGTCGCGTTGGGCAGGATGTGGCGGAAGATGATCCGGGCGTCGGAGGCGCCGGCCACGCGCGCGGCCTCCACGAACTCGCGCTCGCGCAGCGAGAGGAACTCGCCGCGCACCAGGCGGGCGATGACCATCCAGCTGAAGAAGCCGAGCATGATGCCGAGCACCCACACGCCGACGGCGCCGGCCCAGTTTCCGACGACCGCCGCGATGACGATGGCCGGGATCACGATGAACACGTCCGTCAAGCGCATGAGGACGGCATCCACCCACCCGCGGAAGTAGCCGGCGATGGCGCCGACGGTCACACCCACCACGAGCGCGATGCCCGTGATGAGCACCATGGCGACGAACGAGTTCTGGATGCCGCGCATCGTCATCGCGAAGTAGTCGCGACCGATGCGGTCCTGGCCGAAGGGGTGGTCGCCGAGCGAGAACGGGATCAGCGTCAGCGTCGGCTCGCCGCCGTTCACGCTGTTCGACAGGTCGTACCAGTTGTACTTCCACCAGCCCGGGATGGGGCCCACGCCGACGGCGCTCGTCGCGAACGCGACGACGGCCAGCAGCACGATGGCGGCGATGAGGCCGACCTTCTGCGAGAGGAAGCGACGCCAGATGATGCGGCTCTGGCTGACCGAGCGCGTCTCCTCGACGTCACCGGGGGCTTCGGAGATGGTGCTGGACATCAGCGGACCCTCACTCTCGGGTCGAGTGCCGCATACGCGAGATCGGCAAGGAAGTTGAACAGGATGGCCATGAAGGCGATGACGATGAAGTAGCCCATCACGGGGTACAGGTCACCCGGCCCCAGGGATCTCTGGAACAGGGCGCCCATGCCGGGGATCGCGAAGATGAACTCGGTGATGATCGCCCCACCCAACAAGCCGCCGAGGTCCGTCGCGACCAGCGTCGTGATGGGGATGAGCACGTTGCGGAACGCGTGACGGACGACGACGACGCGCTCAGGCATGCCCTTGGCGCGGGCGGTGCGCACGTAGTCCTGGCTGAGCACCTCGATCATGCCCGCGCGCGCGTAGCGCGTGTAGCCGGCGAACGAGATCGTGAGCAGCGACACCGTGGGAAGCAGCAGGTGGAAGAAGACGTCGAGACCGACGCGCCACATGTTGTCCGGGGCGTAGCCGGGGGTGGACGAGCCGACGGTCGCGATCGGGCGACCGTTCATGTCGTCCATGTACCCGGGGAAGGACTGCATGAAGCGGTCGATCAGGATGATGACGCTGACCAGGATCGCGACGAGCACCCCGATGCGCATGTTCTGCGCGCGGTCGTCGCCGCCCACGAAGAAGCCGGTGGCGAGTCCGACCGCGAGGGCGATCACGAACAGGATGACGAGCGTCCAGAAGGTCGACACGTCGAACAGGCCCTGGAGCGCGAAGTAGCAGACGATGCCGACGACGGCGACGATGCCGGCGGTCAGCAGCGCGCGGCGCTGACGCAGCCCCGCGATGAGGAGGGTCACGCCGAGCGCGGCTCCCGCGCTCAGCACGATCACGCCGATGGGCCCGAACCCGGGCGTGAGGAACCAGCCGGTGGCGCTCATGTACAGCAGCAGGCCCGCGGTGAGCACGAAGCTCGTGCCCCCGGAGGTCAGCCGCCGGCGGGCGTCCCCGCCCACCACGGCTTGGACGATGAGGGCGACCACGAGTCCGATGACGATCGAGACCACGATGGGGATCACCGGATCCTGCAGGAAGTCATTGAAGCCGATCGCGACGAAGTTCTTCAGCAGCGCGGCCGCGAGGAACGACGGCAGCGAGTACAGGAACAGGCTCAGCACCGTGAAGGACACGTCGAAGCCGCTGTTCTCGCGGAGGGCGGAGAGGATGCCGGTGGAGATACCGAACAGGATGGCCAGCAGCAGCGCCGCTGTGACCATCTGAACCGTGGAGACCATGGCGATCGGCAGGACGTCCGTCACGGGCGCGCCCTGGAACGTGGTGCCGAGGTCGCAGGCGTTGGCGAACGGGATGAGGCACTTGGCGGCTCCCCCGACCCACATCGCCCACCGCAGCGGCGGCGCCACATCGAGGTTGGCGAGCTGGATGCGCGCCTCGATGAGCTGCTGCTTGTTGGGGTTGTTCGACGCGCGCAGATCCTCGAGCGGATCCGTGGACAACGCGACGAGGTTGAACATCACGAAGGATGCCGCAAGAAGGATGAGGATCGACACACCGACCCTACGGAGAATGAAACCGACCAAAGGTCACTCACTTCGACGTGCGACGGGACGGCGGCATCGGGTTGCGATCGCCCGTCCCATCGGTTGACAGACAGGGGCCAGGGTGGCGCCTTCGGGATCTACCGTAGACGCCACCCTGGCGTGGGTACTACTTGGTGTTGGTGCTCTTCTTGACGGACCACTCCCAGTTGTTCCAGATCGGACCGGTCTGGTTGCCCATGTACTTCACGCCGTCCAGCTTGCTGGAGACGCCGTAGATGCCGGGTGCCTGGAAGAGGGGCAGGCCGTAGCCCTCGGTGAAGGCGGTCTTGTCGATCGCCAGCATGAGGTCGGTCAGCTTGTCCTTGTCGACGGTGGTCTGCGTGGCCACGGCGTCGTCGTTGGCCGCGGTGAAGCGGTTGTAGTTACCGCCGCCGTCCGAGGCGAACAGCTGCGGGATCTGCGCCGTGCCGATGCCGGCCGAGATCCAGCCGAACAGCGACGCGTCGTAGTTGCCGCCGGCGAGGAGCGTCGACCACTTGGGGTCTCCGCCGTCGACGACCTGGAAGCCGGCCTTCGCCGCCGAGGACTGGATCGCCTGGAACTCGTCCACGCGGTTCGGGTTCTTGGTGTTGTAGAGGATCTTCACGGTCGGCGTCTTGCCGGCGAGGAGCTCCTTGGCCTTGGCGATGTTCTCGTCGAGCTTCGACGGGTCGTACTTGTCCGAACCGTTCTGCTTGACCGTGGTCGCGTACTCCGACTGGCTCGGCAGCCACAGCTGCGAGTCGAGGACCTTGGCGTCGGGGTTGACCGGCGTCACGATCGCGTCGAGGATCTGCTGGCGCGGGATCGTGAGCAGGAACGCCTCACGGACCGTCGCGTCGCTGAAGACCTCGGAGCCGAAGTTCAGGTCGAGGTGGTCGTAGGAGACCTGGTCACCGGTGATGACCTGGGCGCCGGAGACGGCCTCGAGCGACTTCTTGGTGTCGGCGGACGCCTGCGGGTAGACGAGGTCGACCTCGCCGTTCTGCAGGGCGGTCACCTGGGCGGCAGCGTCACCGATGATGCGCATGACGAGCTTGTCGATCTTCGGGGCGAGGTTGCCCGTGTAGTTCGGGTTGTGCTCGAACGTGAGCGACTGGCCGGGCGTCCACGCCGACAGGACCCACGGGCCCGACGTGACGAGGAGGTCCTTGTCGGTCGGGAACGACGTGATGTCGTAGCCGGTGTTGACGAAGTCGGCAGCCTTCTTCAGCGTGTCGTTGACGGCGACGGGAGCGGCCGGGTCGCCCTTGGGCAGGCCCTCGAGCAGCTTCGTCAGGTCGGCGGCCGTCGACAGGCCCGCCTTCTTCGCCACGACGTGCGCGGGCTGGGCGATCGGGTTGAAGATGTCCCAGTCCACGTAGGGCTCGGAGTACTTCAGGGTGATCGACGTGTTGTCGTCGCCGACCTCGGGGAAGTCGGTCGAGTTGATGCCCGCGGTCGAGCCGGCGATCTGGAAGTACTGCGTGCCGCCGGTGACGTTGCCGTCCGCGTCGGTGGTCGCGTCGTCGTAGTGGCCCGAGGCGATCGCCCAGGCGAGGACCATGTCGTCGGCGGTGATGGGCTCACCGTCGGACCACTTGAGGTCCTTCTTCAGCGTGTACTTGACGGTCAGCGGGTCGTCCGAGGTCTTCTCGTACGTGCCGAACGACTCGTCCTTGACGACGTTGAAGCTGTTGTCCGGGTAGAAGAACCCGCCCGTGGTCAGGTAGACGTACTGGCCGTTGGTGTCCAGGTTGCCCTGCGGCGTGTTGCTGTTCAGCGACGTCAGGTCGTTCACGATGGCCATCGTGACGGTGCCACCGGTCGGCGCAGCGTCGGTGGCGTTGCCACCACCGCTGGCCGTGCAGCCCGTCAGGGCGAGGGCGCCGGCCGCGGTGACCGCGGCAAGTGCTCCCCAGCGTGACTTCTTCAATTTTCCTCCTGGGTAAGGGATGGATGCGCAGGCGGGTGAAACACCCACGGCGCGGATACCGAAACCATAAGTTCTGATCAGCGTTGATCAAAACCGTTAGGGAAAACGTTACAGACCCTTAACTCAGTTCCGGGCACATCTGGCAATCTGACAAGATGAGCGATTCTCTCACCGGCGAACTGCCAAGAACGAGGAGGCTGCACACCCGACTCTGGTGGGAGATCGGAATCGTGCTCGCCCTGTCGGTCGGACGCTCCGCCGTCTTCTCGGTGCTCTCCCTCGTGCAGGCGCTGACGAGGGAGCAGGCGCTGGGCGACCAGTCGACCTCGCTCAACCCGGGCGCCAACGCGGCGCAGTTCTGGGACGTGCTGAACCAGCTCGTCAGCCAGCTCTTCGCGTTCGCTCCGATCGCCCTCGCGATCTACCTGCTGTGGGAGCCGGGAGTCTCGGCGTTCCGCCGCATCGGGCTGGACTTCCGCATGTTCGGCAAGGACCTCGGCGCGGGCGCGCTGCTGGTCGCCGTCATCGGCATCCCGGGGCTCGGGCTCTACGTCGCCGGCCGGGCGCTCGGCATCACCGTCCAGGTGGATGCCGCGCCGCTGGACGCGTCGTGGTGGACGATCCCCCTGCTGCTGCTCGCGGCGGTCCGTGCGGGGCTGACGGAGGAGGTCATCTTCATCGGCTATCTGTTCGACCGGCTGCGACGCCTGGGGTGGGGCACGTGGACCATCATCCTGTCGACGGCCGCGCTGCGCGGCGCGTACCACGCCTACCAGGGGTGGGGTCCGATCGCGGGCAACGTCGCGATGGGCATCGTGTTCGGCTGGGTCTACCACCGCTGGGGGCGGGTCATGCCGCTCGTCATCGCCCACACCCTCATCGACGTGATCGCGTTCGTGGGCTACCCGCTCGCCGCCGCCTGGTGGCCCGGCATCTTCTCCTGATCCGCCACCCGCGCCCCGCGCGCGACGCCACACCCGCGCCGAGACATCACCTCCGCGCCGAGACACACGATCTGCAGTGGTTTCTCGGCGCGAGAGGTGTGTCTCACACGGCGGTCGGCGCGGGCGGGGCGGGCGTCAGGCGAAGGCCTCCGGCGGCGGGCAGGCGCAGACCAGGTTGCGGTCGCCGTACGCGTTGTCGATCCGTCGCACGGGCGGCCAGTACTTGGTGCGCACGAGGCTGTGCACGGGGTACACGGCGAGCTCGCGGGTGTACGGATGCGTCCACTCCCCCACGGCGATCGACTCCGCGGTGTGCGGCGCGTTCGCGAGCGGGTTGTCGTCGGCGGGCCAGGTGCCGGATGCCACGGCATCCGCCTCGGCCCGGATCGCGATCATGGCCTCGATGAAGCGCTCGATCTCGCCCAGGTCCTCGGACTCGGTCGGCTCGACCATCAGCGTGCCCGCGACCGGGAAGGACATCGTCGGCGCATGGAAGCCGTAGTCGATCAGCCGCTTGGCGACGTCGTCGACGCTCACGCCGGTCGCCTCCTTGAGGGGCCGCAGGTCGAGGATGCTCTCGTGCGCGACGAGACCGCCCTCACCCGCGTACAGCACCGGGTAGTGATCGCGCAGACGCACGGCGATGTAGTTGGCGGCCAGCACGGCGGCCCCCGTCGCCTCCCGCAGCCCGTCGGCTCCCATCATCCGGATGTACGCCCACGAGATCGGCAGGATGGATGCCGAGCCGTACGGCGCCGCCGAGATCGGTCCGCCGTCGAAGACGAAGCCGCCCGCGTGCTCGGCGCGCTGCGCCAGCGGGTGCGACGGCAGGAACGGCGCGAGGTGCGCCTTCGCCGCGACCGGTCCGACGCCGGGCCCGCCGCCGCCGTGCGGGATCGCGAACGTCTTGTGCAGGTTCAGGTGCGACACGTCGCCGCCGAGGTCGCCGAAGCGGGCGAAGCCGACGAGCGCGTTCATGTTGGCGCCGTCGACGTACACCTGTCCCCCGGCCTCGTGCACCGCGGCGGTGATGTCCACGACGTCCTGCTCGTAGACGCCGTGGGTCGACGGGTAGGTGATCATGAGTGCCGCCAGGGCGTCGGCGTGCGTCACGATCTTCGCGCGGAGGTCGGCGAGGTCGACGTTGCCGGCCTCGTCGCAGGCGACCACGACGACCCGCATCCCGGCGAGCACGGCGGATGCCGCGTTGGTGCCGTGGGCCGACGACGGGATGAGACAGACGTCGCGCTGCACGTCGCCCCGGGAGTGGTGGTAGCCGCGGATCGCCAGCAGGCCCGCCAGCTCCCCCTGCGAACCGGCGTTCGGCTGCAGGGAGACCGCGTCGTACCCGGTGATCTCGGCCAGCCACGACTCGAGCTGCTCGATGAGCACGAGGTAGCCCGCGACGTCGTCCGCCGGGGCGAACGGGTGCACGCGCGCGAACTCGGGCCACGACACCGCCGCCATCTCGGTGGCGGCGTTGAGCTTCATCGTGCACGAGCCCAGCGGGATCATCCCGCGATCGAGCGCGTAGTCGCGGTCGGCGAGCTGCTTGAGGTAGCGCATCATCGCCGTCTCGGAGTGGTGCGCCTGGAACACGGGGTGCGTCAGGAACTCGTCGACCCGCCACAGCGACGACGGCACCGACGCGGGAAGCGGCCCGCTGACGAATCCGAACGCGCGCTGCTCGGGTCCGCCGAAGACCTGGACGAGGGCGTGGACGTCCGCGGGCGTCGTGGTCTCGTCGACCGAGATGCCGACCGAGTCGGTGTCGCGGAACCACAGCTGGAAGCCGCGCTCGCGCGCCGCGTCGACGACGGCGCCCGCGCGCCCGGGGACCTTCACGACCACGGTGTCGAAGAAGCTCTCGTGGAGCACCTCGTTTCCCGCGTCGACGAGCCAGTCGCGAAGCAGCGCCGCGGTCGCGGCGACCTCGGCGGCGATGCGGCGCAGTCCGTCGGGGCCGTGGTACACGGCGTACATCGAGGCCATCACGGCCAGGAGAACCTGCGCGGTGCAGATGTTCGAGGTCGCCTTCTCGCGGCGGATGTGCTGCTCACGGGTCTGCAGCGACAGCCGGTAGGCGGGGCGGCCCGCGGCATCCACCGAGACGCCCACGAGGCGTCCGGGCAGCTGCCGCTCGAGGCCGGAACGGACCGCCATGTAGCCCGCGTGCGGGCCACCGAAGCCCATCGGCACGCCGAAGCGCTGCGTGGTGCCGACCGCGATGTCCGCGCCGAGCGAGCCCGGCGACCGCAGCAGGGTGAGCGCGAGCAGGTCGGCCGCGACGACGACGAGACCGCCCTGCGCCTGCACCGCCGCGATGACGTCGCTGGGATCCCAGATGCGTCCCGTCGCGCCGGGGTACTGGACGAACGCCCCGAACACGTCGAGATCGGCGGGCAGGAGGCTCTCCCCGTAGGAGGTCTCCCGCACCTCGATGCCGAGCGCGGCCGCGCGGTGCGCGAGCAGCGCCTTGGTCTGCGGGAGCGCGTCGGCGTCGACCAGGAAGACGGTGCTCTTCGACCTCGACGCGCGGCGGGCGACCAGCATGCCCTCCACGACGGCGGTCGATTCGTCCAGCATCGACGCATTGGCGGTCGCCAGGCCCGTCAGATCGGTGACCATGGTCTGGAAGTTGATGAGGGCTTCGAGGCGGCCCTGCGAGATCTCCGGCTGGTAGGGCGTGTACGCGGTGTACCAGGACGGGTTCTCGAAGACGTTGCGCGCGATCACCGACGGGGTCAGCGTGTCGTAGTAGCCCAGCCCGATCATCGACCTCGCCGGCCGGTTCTGCGACGCGAGCTCGCGCAGCTCCGCGAGCGCCTGCGCCTCGGTCGCCGCCGGGGGGATGGCGCTGTCGGCGACGGGGGCGGCGTGGATGGATGCCGGGACGGCGCGGTCCACGAGCGCGCCGACGCTGTCGTAGCCGAGCGCGCTGAGCATCTCGGCCTGGGCGGCGGCGTCGGTGCCGATGTGCCGGTCGCGGAAGGGCGCCGTGTTCACTCCTCGCCGCCCGTGAGCGCGACGTAGGCGGCCCGGTCCAGGAGCGCATCGACATCGCTCGGGTCGACCTGGATCTTCACGAGCCACCCGCCGTCGAAGGCGCCGCTGTTCACGAGGGAGGGGTCGTCGACCACGGCGTCGTTGATCGCGACGACCTCGCCGGACAGCGGTGCGTAGAGCTCGCCGACCGACTTGGTCGACTCGATCTCGCCGCAGACCGTGTTCGCGGTGACGGTGGAGCCGACCGCGGGGAGGTCGACGTAGACGACGTCGCCGAGCTTGTCGGCCGCGTAGTCGGTGATGCCGACGGTGGCGACGTCGCCGTCGAGGGCGACCCACTCGTGTTCTTCGGTGTACTTGAGGGCGGTCAGGTCGGTCATGCGGTCCTCCGGTAGAAAGGCAGGGCGGTCACGGTCGCGGGGATGAGCGTTCCCCGCACGTCGATGAAGAGCGAGGTGCCGGCTTCGGCGAGCGCCGGCGGGACGAAGGCCATGGCGACGGGGTGCCCGAGCGTCGGGCTGAGCGCCCCGCTGGTGATCTCGCCGACGGGGGTGCCCGCGGCATCCACCACGGCGTAGCCGGCGCGGCCGGCGCGACGTCCCTCGGCCACGAGACCGACCAGCACGGGCAGATCGTCGGATGCCGCGGCGAGCGCGTCCTTGCCGACGAACTCGTCCTTGTCGCCGGCGACGACGCGGCCGAGCCCCGCCTGGGCCGGCAGGATCGCCGTCGACAGTTCGTGTCCGTGCAGCGGCATGCCGGCTTCGAGCCGGAGGGTGTCGCGCGCGGCGAGGCCGGCGGGGACGAGGCCGAGCGGCTCCCCCGCCTCGAGCAGGGCGTCCCACAGCGCCGGGGCGAGGGCGTTCGGCACCATCAGTTCGAAGCCGTCCTCCCCGGTGTACCCGGTGCGCGCGATGAACAGGTTCTCGTCCTGGAACCGCCCCGCGGACCAGGCGTAGTAGCCGAGGTCGGCGAGCGCCGGCTGCACGTCCGTGACGCCGGCCGTCGCTTCCACGATCTCGCGGGCGCGCGGACCCTGCACGGCGATCAGCGAGGTCTGGTCGGAGATGTCCTCGATGCGCGCGCGCTCGGTGCCGACGACGAACCCGACGGCGCCGTCTGCGGGAACCTCCCTGCCGGACCGCACGATCTCCGCCGCGCGGTCGACCCGCGCCGAGAACGCGTCGGCGACGAGGGCGCGGTTGCCGGCGTTGGAGATCACCAGGAAGTACTCGTCGCCGGTGCGGTAGACGATGACGTCGTCGATCACGCCGCCCTGATCGTCGAGCAGCAGCGAGTACTTGGCCTTCCCGACCTTCATCGTGGAGATGCGGCCGGCGAGCGCGTAGTCGAGGAAGGCGGCCGCGCCCGAGCCGGTCACGAGGAACTCCGCCATGTGCGAGATGTCGAACAGGCCCGCGGCCGTGCGGACGGCGTGATGCTCGGCCAGGTCGGAGGTGTAGCGCACCGGCATGTCCCACCCGCCGAAGTCGGTGAAGGAGGCTCCGAGCGCGGCGTGGCGATCGGCGAGTGCGGTGGTGCGGAGGTCTGGCATGAGTTCTCCCCGAGATCGGGCGGGCGGATGCCGGGACCGGCAGCCGGGAACTCCCCCTCTGTCATGGGCCTGAGAGTTTCACCGGCTCCGTCTGCACGGGTGCCGGCTTTCACCGTCGGCGGATCCCCCCACAGCGGGGATCGCTTTCCAGAGCGGCCGGACGCGAGCGGTACGCGGACCTGAGAGATTGGCGGGGAGGCTTGCTCCTTCGGTGTCCGGGCCCCGTCGAGAACGTGGATGCCGGAGCTCTCCCGCACACGTCATGCGGCCTGTCTTCAGTTGCCCTGTCAGCATAGCGCCCACGCCGGGTGTGCGTTCAGCCCGTGCAGCGGCCGGATCCGACCGTGGGCGACGCGGAGGTCACCGAGGCGAGGTCGGGGCGCAGCACCGAGGTCGTCATCGCGTACCCGCGCCCTTCGCCGTCCGCGCCGCGCGCGAAGACCACGCCCACGACTTCGCCGTCGCCGGTCAGCAGCGGCCCACCGGAGTTGCCGGGCTGCACGTCGGCGTCGAGGGCGTAGATCTCGCGGGGCGCCGCGGAGGCGTCGTAGATGTCGGGCACGGGGACGGAGGCGACCGACAGCACGCCGGCGGAGATGCTCGTGAACGGTCCGCCGTGCGGGTAGCCCTGCACGGCGGCCTGCGTTCCGGGCGCGGCCGGGTCGGCGAGGGGAAGCGGCGTGGCGGCGAGGTCTCCGATCGAGATGACCGCGAGGTCGTCCACGGCATCGAACAGGACGATGCGCCCTTCCGTGGCGCGCCCGCCGGGAAGCTCGACGACGGGGGTGTCGACTCCCGCGACGACGTGCGCGTTGGTCACGACGAGTCCCGGCGCGGCGACGAACCCCGAGCCCGTCATCGACACGCCGCAGGCGTACGCGGTGCCGCTGACGCGGGCGACCGATGCCGACGCGGCCTGCAGCTGGGGGTCGTCGAGGGTGATGGGCGGATCGGTCGGTGCCACCACCGCACCGATGGCCGCTTCGAGCCGCGGGAGGCCGTCGGACAGCAGCGCGCCGCGCGCCGTGGCCAGGGCTTCGTCCAGGGGCGCCGGGGTGAGGGCGTCGATCGCGCCGAGCACCCGCGACGAGGCGACGGCCGACGAGACGTACGGGATGCCGGCGGTCGCGAGCCCGGAGGAGACGAGCAGGAGTGCCAGCGCCGTCGCGACGGTCGTCAGCACGCCCCCGAGGAAGCGCTCGAGCCCGCGGAGCCGGCTGCGGTCGACGCCCCGGCGCACCGCCCTGCCGATCGCGGCGCCGGCCGCCGTGCCGATCACGACCAGGCCGATCGCGGCGGCGGCGAGCGCCGCGGTGCGGGCGCCGCCGGACGGGATCACGGTGGAGAGCCACGGCGTCGCGAGGGGAAGCAGCCAGAGGGCGGCGGCGGCGCCGACGATCATGCCGATGACGCTGCCCAGGCTCGCGAAGAACCCGCGGGCGATGCCCGCCGCGAACGCGATGAGCAGGGCCGCGGCGGCGATGATGTCGACGATGAGCACGGGGTGACCTCCGCCGACACCGTACCCGGCCGTCCTCGGTGCTTCCTGCACGATCGCCGCGGGCGCCCGATCTGATCCGGCGAGGTCGGTTTGACCTTCGTGTCGGGATGACTCTAAGATCGTGGCCGAGGTTATGGTCACCATGACAAGAACAGACTCCGCTGTCGACGGCATCCGTGTCGCCGTGTCGACGGTCATCTTCAGCCTGCGGCGCGACGCCGACGGGCGGCTGGCGGTCGTCCTCCCGCTCGTGCGGCGCACGCGGGATCCCCACGAGGGACGCTGGGCGCTGCCCGGCGGCTGGCTGGACAGCACGGAGGAGCTCGAGACGGCGGCCTCGCGCACGCTGGCCGAGACGACCGGCCTCGCGCCCAGCTACCTCGAGCAGCTCTACGCCTTCGGCGACATCGGCCGCTCCCCCGGCCGCGTCGTGTCCATCGTCTACTGGGCGCTGCTGCGCGAGGGCGCCCAGCTGCCCGCCGACGCCGAGAACGTCGCCTGGTTCGACGCCTCCCGACCGCCGGAGCTGGCCTTCGACCATCGCCACATCGTCGAGTACGCTCTGTGGCGGCTGCGCAACAAGGTCGGCTACAGCCGCATCGCGCACGGGCTGCTGCCGGACCTGTTCACCCTGTCGGACCTGCGCGAGGTCTACGAGGCGATCCTCGAACGCGAGCTCGACCCCGCCAACTTCCGACGCCAGGTCGAGAACTCGGGGACGCTCATCCCCACGGAGCGCTTCCGCACGGGCAGCCACCGTCCGGCCCGCCTGTACCGCTACAACCACGACGTCGAGCTGGCCGATCGCGGCCCGCTGCCCACCGACACCCCCGCACCACCCGTCCTTCCCGAAGAGGTCACGATATGAGCGCCACCATCCTCACCCTCACGCCGCCGCCGGCCGACCGCGTCGACCCGAGCGTCGACCACGGCATCCAGGCCATCGTCGCCGGCGCTTCGACGGCCGAGACCTGCAACACGGAGCTCGCCGCGGGCCCGTGGGACTTCGACCGACGTCCCGGCTACGGTCCCGGCTCGTCGATGGGCGATGTGATCCCCGTGGGCTCGCCGCGTCAGGGAGAGCTGCCCGCCGAGTACCGCACCGCCGGCGAGGACGAGCTGCACGCCCGCATCCGCGCCGCGAAGCAGACGCTCGGCTCGCGCGTCGTGGTGCTCGGTCACTTCTACCAGCGCGAAGAGGTCGTCACCCACGCGGACTACGTGGGCGACTCCTTCCAGCTCGCCAACGCGGCGCTCGAGCACCCGGATGCCGAAGCGATCGTCTTCTGCGGCGTGCACTTCATGGCGGAGACCGCCGATCTGCTGTCCCGCCCGGAGCAGGCGGTCATCCTTCCGAACCTCGCGGCGGGATGCTCGATGGCCGACATGGCCTCCATCGACGAGGTCGAGGAGTGCTGGGAGCAGCTGGCGGACGTGTACGGCGACCTCGAGGCCCCGGACGCCGACGGTCGCGTGCCGGTGATCCCGGTCACGTACATGAACTCGTCGGCGGCGATCAAGGGCTTCGTCGGGCGCCACGGCGGCATCGTCTGCACCTCGTCGAACGCCCGCACCGTGCTGGAGTGGGCCTTCGCCCGCGGGCGCCGCGTCCTCTTCTTCCCCGACCAGCATCTCGGCCGCAACACCGCGAAGGCGATGGGCGTGCCGATCGCGCAGATGCCGATGTGGAACCCGCGCAAGCCGCTCGGCGGCTCCACCCCGGCCGAGCTCGCGGACGCGCGGGTGATCCTGTGGCACGGGTTCTGCTCCGTACACCGCCGGTTCACGGTCGACCAGATCGACAAGGCGCGCGCCGAGCACCCGGGGGTGCGGGTGATCGTCCACCCCGAGTGCCCGATGGCGGTGGTGGATGCCGCCGACGAGGCGGGGTCCACGGACTACATCCGCAAGGCGATCGCCGCGGCCACCGAGCCGACGACCTTCGCGATCGGCACGGAGATCAACCTCGTCCAGCGGCTCGCGGCGCAGTACCCCCAGCACCGCATCTTCTGCCTGGACCCGGTGGTCTGCCCGTGCTCGACGATGTATCGCATCCACCCCGGGTATCTCGCCTGGGTGCTGGAGCGGCTCGTCGCCGGCGAGGTCGTCAACCGCATCACGGTGCCCGCCGACGTCGCCGATCCGGCGCGGGTCGCGCTCGAGCGGATGCTGGCGGCCAAGCCGTGACCGCGACCGACGCCGCCCCGCGGGTGCCGCCGGCGCGGCGGGACGCGCCGCACGTGGTCATCGCGGGCTCCGGGATCGCCGGGCTCACCGCGGCCCTGCACGCCACGGCATCCGGATGCCGGGTCACGCTCGTGACGAAAGACGTGCTGGAGCACGCGAACACGCGGTACGCGCAGGGCGGGATCGCCGGCGTCATGTTCGACGACGACAGCGCGGCGGCGCACGAGCGCGACACGCTGGTGGCGGGGGCAGGGCTCAGCGACGCCGACGCGGTGCGCGTGCTCGTCGAGGAGGGGCCCGCCCGCATCCGCGAGCTCATCGCACGGGGTGTGGAGTTCGACCGGGGAGCCGACGGCACCCTCGTCAAGGGACTGGAAGCCGCCCACTCCTACCCCCGTGTGCTGCACGCGGGGGGCGATGCGACCGGCAGCGCGATCGAGAAGGCGCTCGTCGGGCGGCTTCGGGTCAGCGGCGTCGACGTCCTCGAGCACGCCTTCCTCGTCGACGTGCTCCTCGACGGCGACGGGCGCGCCCGCGGCGTGGACCTGCTCGTCGACGACGAGCGTCGCGTGTCGCTCGACGCCGACGCCGTCGTCCTCGCCACCGGCGGTGCCGGGCAGCTGTACGCGCACACGACCAACCCGCCGGTCGCCACCGGAGACGGCATCGCCGCCGCGGTGCGCGCCGGCGCCGTGGTCCGCGACCTGGAGTTCGTCCAGTTCCACCCGACCGTGCTCACCTCGCGGCCGGGAGAGGCGTTCCTCGTCTCCGAGGCGGTGCGGGGCGAGGGCGGCGTCCTGAGAGACGAACAGGGTCGACGATTCATGCTCGACGTCCATCCCGACGCCGAGCTCGCGCCGCGCGACGTGGTCGCGCGCGCCATCGCCGCCGTGATGGAGGAGCAGTCGGGTCGCCCCGTGCTGCTGGACGCGACGGGACTCGGACACGACGGCTCCGGCCCCGCACGCAAGCAGACGGCGGCCTTCCTCGCGCGCCGGTTCCCGACGATCGACGCGGCCGTCCGGGAGCGCGGGTTCGACTGGTCGCAGGAGCCGATCCCCGTCACTCCCGCCGCGCACTACCTGATGGGCGGCGTCGCCACCGACCTGGCCGGGCGGACCAGCGTCCCGAGGCTCTACGCGGTGGGCGAGGTCGCCCGCACCGGCGTCCACGGCGCGAACCGGCTCGCCTCCAACTCGCTGCTGGAAGGCGCGGTGTTCGGTGCGCGCGCCGGCGACGCCGTCGCCGCCGACCTCGCCTCCGGGTTCTGGCCGTCGCCCGCGCCGCTCGCGGCCGCCGACGACGACGGCGCCGCGGCGGTCCCGGCCGGCTCGACCGCCGGCATCCCGTCGCCCGCGCCCTTCACGCGACGCGCCCTCCAGCAGGTGATGTGGGAGGACGCCGGCCTCGTCCGCGACGCCGCGGGTCTGGATCGCGCGAGCCGGATGATCGCGGGCTGGCGCGCACAGCCGCGGACGCCGCGCACCGAGGCCGAGTTCGAGGACGAGAATCTGCTCGTCGTCGCGGCCCAGGTGGTCGGCGCCGCGGCGGCGCGCACCGCATCCGTCGGCGCGCACACCCGGCGCGACGACACCGGGGCCTCGAACGACCGGGCGTCCCGCGAGCTGGAGGGCGCATCATGCTGACCCGGCGCCACATCGACCGCGTCGTCGCCGCCGCGCTCGACGAGGATGCACCGTGGGGCGACCTCACGAGTCGATACCTGATCCCCGAGGATGCCGTCGCGACCGCCGACCTCGTCGCGCGCGAGCCCGGCGTCTTCAGTGGCGGCGAGGTCTTCGCCGCCGCGTTCGCGCTGACCGATCCCGCCGTCGCGGTGCGGCTCCACCGGCGCGACGGTGAGAGCTTCGCGGCCGGGGACGTGCTCGCCACCGTGGCCGGCCCGGCCCGCGCCGTGCTGACCGCCGAGCGCGTCGGACTCAATTTCGTGCAGCGGATGAGCGGCATCGCGACACTGACGGCGCGCTACGTCGCCGCGGTGGCGGGCACGCGGGCGCGGATCGCCGACACGCGCAAGACCACGCCGGGCCTTCGCGCCCTCGAGCGCCACGCCGTGCGCAGCGGCGGGGGACGCAACCACCGCTACTCGCTGTCGGACGCGGTCATGGCCAAGGACAACCACCTCGCAGTCCTCACCGCGGGCGGCGCCGACGTGACGGCGGCGCTGCGCACGGCACTCGCGGAGCTGCCTCATACGGCGCACATCGAGGTGGAGGTCGACCGACTCGACCAGATCGAGCCCGTCCTCGCGGCGAGCACCGCGGCGGCGCGGATCGGCACGATCATGCTCGACAACTTCTCCCTCGACGACCTCCGCGCCGGCGTCGCGCAGGTCGCGGGCCGCGCCACCGTGGAAGCCTCGGGAGGCGTCAGCCTGGAGACCGTCGCGGCCATCGCGGCCACCGGCGTCGACGTGATCTCGGTCGGCGCGCTCACCCACTCGGCGCGGGCGCTCGATCTCGGTCTCGACGCCCGCATCGCGCGCGGCGACGGGGACGCGGCCCCCGCGTCGACGCCGGCGGGCTGACGGGAGATCGGGCGTGCTGTACCTGGACCATGCCGCGACGACGCCGGTGCGCCCGGACGTGCTCGACGCCATGCTGCCCTACCTCCGCGGGGCGTACGGGAACCCCTCCAGCCACCACACCGTCGGAGAGGCCGCGGCCGCCGCGCTGGCCGACGCCCGACGCCGCGTCGCCGCGGTCGTCGGGATGAGACCGGCGGACATCGTCTTCACCTCGGGGGGCACCGAGGCCGACAACCTCGCCGTCAAGGGCATCGCCATCGGCACCGCGCTGCGGCGCGGAGAGGCCGTGCACGTGGTCACGACGCCCATCGAGCACGAGGCCGTGCTCGCCTCGTGCGACTACCTCGAGCGCGTCCACGGCGTCGCGGTGACCCGCGTGCCGGTCGACGAGACGGGCCGCGTCGACCCCGCGCACGTCGCCGCCGCGCTCCGACCGGAGTCGGCTCTCGTGTCGGTCGGCTACGCCAACAACGAGATCGGCACGGTGCAGGACGTCGCCGGGCTCGCCGAGGTCACGGCGGCGGCGGGAGTGCCCCTGCACCTCGACGCCGTGCAGGCGGCCGGGTGGCTGCCGCTGGCCGGCACCGGTGCCGACGCCCTGTCGATCGCGGGCCACAAGATCGGTGCCCCCGCCGGCATCGGCGTCCTCGCGGTGCGGGGGCGGCTGCCGCTGGAGCCGGTCCTGCACGGCGGCGGCCAGGAACGCGATCGCCGCAGCGGCACCGAGAACCTCGCCGGCGCCGTCGCGATGGCCACCGCGCTCGAGCTCGCCGAAGCCGAGCGCGTGGAGGCGTCCGCGCGCGTGAGCGCCCTGCGCGACCGGTTCATCGCGACGGTGCTCGGGCTCGTCCCGACCGCGCGCCTGACCGGGCATCCGCGGTATCGCCTTCCGGGCACGGCGAGCTTCACGTTCACGGGCACCAGCGGCGAGGCGGTCCTGCTGGAGCTCGAGCGCCGCGGGATCGTGTCCTCGAGCGGGTCGGCGTGCGCCGCGGGCAGCGACGAGCCGTCCCACGTGCTGCTGGCGCTGGGCATCGACCCGGAGGTGGCGCAGACCGCGGTGCGCATCACCTTCGCTCACGACCTGGGCCGCACCGACCCGGTGCAGGCCGCCGCCGAGCTGGACCTCGTCGCCGACGCCGTCGCCTCTTCGGTGGCGGCGGTACGATCGGGGCCGTGAGCACTCCGGTCGTCACCGTCATCGTCCCGGGCCGGGACGTCGCCGCCTTCGCCGAGGAGGCCCTGGCATCGCTGCGCGCGCAGACGCTCACGAACTGGTGCGCGGTCCTCGTCGACGACGGCTCCGTGGACGCCACCGGCGCGGTCTTCGCTGCCGCGGCCGCTGCCGACCCGCGCTTCCGCGTGATCACCCATCGCGTCGCGCGCGGGCTCTCAGCCGCCCGCAACGCCGGTCTCGACAGCGTCGAGACCCCGTTCGTCGCCTTCCTCGACGCCGACGACGTCCTGACCCCGACCGCGCTGCAACGGTTCGTGGAGACCCTCACCCGCACCGGCAGCGATGTCGTCGTCGGGGCCTACGTGCGGCTGCGCGCCGACGCCGAGGGACGCTACTCCCCCGGTCCCGTGCAGCCGTGGGTGCGGGCGGCTACCGAGCCGGAACGGCTCGGCACGACACTGGACGAGCACCCCGAGCTGTCGGGCAACATCGTGGCCTGGTCCAAGCTGAGCCGGGTGGAGCTCTGGCGCCGGAGCGGACTGCGCTTCCCCGAGGGCAAGCTCTACGAGGATCAGATCGTCACGCAGCGGCTCTACACCGCGGCGCGTGCGGTCGACGTCATCCCCGACGTCGTCGTCCACTGGCGAGAACGCGCCGACGGCACGTCGATCACGCAGAACAAGGACCTGCTGCCCGTGCTGGTCGACTACCTCGAGGCGCTCCGCGGCGGCATCGCCGTGCTGGATGCCGCGGGCCAGCGCGCCGCCTCCCGTGCCCGTGTGCGCCTCATCCTGGACATGGATGTCCCCCCGCTGGTGCGCATCGCGCAGACGAGCCCCGAGGACGCGTATCGACGTGCGCTCGGGGAGTTCGTGCGCGGCCTGCTCGACCGTGCCCGCGCCGACGGCATCGCCCTCGATCCCGCGACGGCCGACCTGCGCAGCGCGGCCGAGCTCTGGTGAGCTCCGACGCCCGGTACCGGCGCGACGGCTATCCTGAGCGCATGAACGGTTCCGACACCCCCGCCTCCGACCAGCCCACCGGGCCCGACCTCGCGGAGATCCGCGCCGAGATCGACGAGCTCGCCGCGCTGTCGACGGAGGAGCTGGTCAATCCGACGCCCGAGCTCATCGCGGAGAACGAGCCCACCCCGCACCCGACGGACGCCATCGGTTCCGAGGACTGGAACACGCCGGCCTGATCCGCCGCCGCTCACCCGCGCGGGGCGGAGACGTCCGGGCGGGGCTCCTCCGCCCGCAGCTCCATGCCCGCGATCGTCGCGGCCGCCATCTGCTCGACCGCCAGTTCCGCGTAGAGTCCGCCGCGGGCCAGCAGCTCGGCATGGGTGCCGGACTCGACGATGCGTCCCGCCTCGACGACGTGGATGACGTCCGCCCCGACCACCGTCGAGAGCCGGTGGGCGATCGAGAGCGTGGTCCGTCCGCGAGCGACGTTGTCCAACGCCTCCTGGACGACGCGTTCGGACACCGTGTCCAGGGCGGAGGTCGCCTCGTCGAGCAGCAGCACGGGCGGGTCCTTCAGGAGAACGCGCGCGATCGCGATGCGCTGCTTCTCCCCGCCGGAGAGCCGATAGCCGCGTTCGCCCACGATCGTGTCGTACCCGTGCTCGAAGCCCACGATGGCGTGATGGATGTTGGCGGCGGTGCAGGCGGCGACGAGTTCGTCGTCGGTCGCGTCCGGCTTCGCGTAGCGCAGGTTCTCCGCGATCGAGGCGTGGAACAGGTACGTCTCCTGTGAGACGATCCCCACGTTCTCGACGATCGACTGCTGGGTGAGGGAGCGTACGTCCTCACCGCCGAACAGGACCGCGCCCGACGAGGCCTCGTACAGCCGCGGCGCGAGGTAGATGATCGTGGTCTTGCCGGCGCCGGACGGGCCGACGAAGGCGACGTGCCGGCCGGGCTCGGCGACGAAGGAGACACCGTCCAGCGTCGGGCGGCCCTCGCTCGCGGCATCCGGGTAGCGGAAGACCACGTCGCGGAACTCGACGCGTCCGATCGGGCCGGGCGCCGCGGCGACGTCGATGGCGTCGGGCGCGTCGACGATCGCGGGCGTCAGGTCGAGGTACTCGAAGATCCGCGCGAACAGCGCGCGCGACGTCTGCAGGTCCAGCGCCACGCGCATCAGCCCCATGAGCGGCTGGAGCAGCCGCGCCTGCACGGTGGTGAACGCCACGACGGTGCCCGCGGTGATCGCCCCGGTGCCGCCGGCGATGAGATAACCCGACACGAGGTAGATGACGGCGGGCACCGACGCCATGATCACCTGGACGACGGCGAAGAACCCCTGGCCGCTCATGGCGCGACGCACCTGCAGGCGCACCTGGTTGCGGTTCTCGTCGCGATAACGCTCCGACTCGGCCCGTTGCCGGTTGAACGCCTTCGACAGAAGGATGCCGCTCACCGACAGCGTCTCCTGCGTGATGCTCGTCAGCTCGCTCAGCGACTCCTGCGTCTGTCCGGCGATGCGCGCCCGCACCTGGCCGACGCGTCGCTGCACCAGCACGAGCGCCGGCATCATCACCACGGCGATGATCGTCAGACGCCAGTCGATGAGGATCATCGCGACCAGGGCCGAGATCACCGTCACCGTGTTGCCGAGGATGCTCGTGACGGTGTTCGTCAGCACGTCGGACACCCCGCCGACGTCATTCTGCAGTCGAGACTGGATGACGCCCGTCTTCGTGCGGGTGAAGAAGCCCAGCTCCATCGCCTGCAGGTGGTCGAACAGCCGCACGCGCAGGTCGCCCGTCACGCGGTTGCCGACGGTCGAGGTCAGCCAGGTCTGGGCGACGCCGAGCACGGCGGAGAACAGGAAGAGCCCGATCATGGTGAGCACCAGGCGCACCAGCAGCGCCAGGTCGGGCGGACCGCCGGCGGTCGGGAACAGGGCGTCGTCGAAGATGCTCTGCACGATCAGCGGAGGCACGACGCCGATCGCCGCGCCGACGACCACCAGCACGGCGGTCAGGACGATGCGTCCGCGATACGGGCGGAACAGGCCGACCACACGGGCCCCGAGATCCGCGACCTCCGGCGCCTGCGCGTTCAGCCGCCGCTGGGCGCTCTCGTCCACGCCGCGGAAGGCCGCCGCGCGCCCGCCGGGTCCCATCCCGCCCATCCCCATGCTCACCGGGTCACTCTAACCCCGCGCCGGAAGGGGGTGGCCGGTCAGCCGAGTCCCGCCACGAGATTGATGACCGAGGCGAGGATGACCGCTCCGAACAGGTACGCGATGAGCGTCTGCCCCACCACGATGCGTCGGATCTCGTTGGCCGACACGTCGTTGTCGGAGACCTGGTAGGTCAGGCCGAGGCCGACGGCGAAGTAGCCGAAGTCCGAGTACATCGGCTCCTCGTCCTGGTTGAAGTCGATCCCGGCGCGCTGCCCGGCGGCGAGCCGCCCGTAGTACACCCGCGCGTACCGCAGCATGTAGTCGACCTGGATCAGCGCCCAGGAGCTCACGACCGCCGCGATCGCGACGCCGGCCACGACGAAGGCGTGCAGCCGACTGCCATGACCGCCGCCGACGAGCACGGCGACGACGCCGCCGAGACTCGCCACGCTGCCCACGAGCGCGATGAGGCGGGCGACGGGACGCCCCGGGTCGACGGCGCTCGTGTGCGACCGGGTGGCCTCGGCATCCATGGGCCACACCACCGACAGCAGCCAGACGACGTTGACGGAGGCGACGACCGCCCAGCCGGCGAGCAGCCCCACGGCAACCCCGGCCAGCGCCGAGACCGTCGCCGCGACGACCGCTCCGACCGCGAGGGACAGAGGACCGCGCACGGCGACGCGGGAGGGATGCCGCGTGGGTGCCATGCTGCGATCGTCCCACCCGGCGGGGGAATACGACGTCAGACCCGGCCGTTATGGTCGTCCCCGGCTTCCGGGCACGCCGCGCCTTCGTGCGCCCCGTCGCCGCTCCCTCCGCCCCGTGCACCGCGTCCCGTACGCCGCCCCGATGACTCGAGGAACCTCATGACCTCCCCAGAGACCGACTCCCTTCCGGACACGACCGCCGTCGTCGGCGCGAAGGAGAACCGCGTCATCTGGCTGCTGCTCGCGGCGGCGTTCGTGGCGATCCTCAACGAGACCACGATGGGCGTGGCGATCCCGCACCTGATCGGCGACCTGGGGATCACGGCGGTCGCCGCGCAATGGCTGACCACCGCGTTCATGCTGACCATGGCCGTCGTGATCCCCACGACGGGCTTCCTCCTGCGTCGGTTCACGACCCGCGCCATGTTCGGCACGGCCATGGGCCTGTTCTCGGCCGGCACGCTGATCGCCCTCGTGGCGCCGGGGTTCGAGATGCTCCTCGTCGGTCGCGTCGTCCAGGCCTCCGGCACGGCCATCATGATGCCGCTGCTGATGACGACGCTCATGACCGTCGTCCCGCCGCACCTGCGCGGGCGCATGATGGGGCGCGTGAGCGTGGTCATCTCGCTCGCTCCGGCCATCGGCCGACGATGGCGGGCGTCATCCTCGACAACCTGACGTGGCGGTGGATCTTCGCGATCGTCCTGCCCATCTCCGTCGTCGCCCTGATCATCGGCGTGCGGTGGATCCACAACCTGGGCGAGCGTTCGCACGCCCCCATCGACATCCCCTCGGTGATCCTCTCCGCCCTCGGCTTCGGCGGGATCGTCTTCGGATTGAGCCAGATCGGCGGCCACGGCACCGACGTCGCGGCCGCGGAGACGGCCACCGTGACCCTCGTCGTCGCCCTCGCGATCGGCGTCACGACACTCGGGTTCTTCCTCTGGCGTCAGGTGACCCTGCAGAAGAAGGACGACGCGCTGCTGGACCTCCGGATCTTCCGCTCGGGCAACTTCTCACTGTCCGTCGCCCACTTCGCGGTGATGTCCCTCGCGTTCTTCGGCACGCTCACGGCGCTGCCGCTGTACCTGCAGAACACCCTCGGGCTCTCGGCCAGCGTGTCGGGCCTGGTCGTCCTCCCCGGCGCGCTCGCGATGGGGCTGCTCGGTCCCGTCATCGGACGCATCTACGACCGGTGGGGCACGCGCGTGCTCCTGCTTCCCGGCACGATCGTCGTGCTGGCGATCCTGTGGAGCTTCACGATGCTCACCGAGTCCACTCCGGTGTGGATGCTGGTCGTGACGCAGACCCTGCTGTCGGTGGGTCTCGCGATGTCGTTCACGCCGCTGTTCACGGCGTCACTGGGCTCGCTCGAGCCGAGGTTCTACTCGTACGGCAGCGCCACGGTCTCGACGGTGCAGCAGGTGGCCGGCGCGGCCGGCATCGCCCTGTTGATCTCGGTGATGTCGTCCGTGTCTGCGGCGGCCTCGGCGTCCGGTGCGGCGGATGCCGCGGCCGGGGCGGCCGGCGCACGCGCCGCGTTCCTGCTCGCCGCCGTGATCGGCACACCGCTGCTGATCAGCGCGTTCCTCATCCGCAAGCCGGCCGACACACCTGCCGGACCCGCCGCCCACTGACCGGGTGGTCAGCCGATGCTGCAGGTTCCTCCACCGCAGCACGCGCCGGCATCGATGCCGCCGTCCACCAGCGGCAAGAGGTTCTTCACGCCCGGCAGCTCCGATGCCTCCGTCGAGGAGGCGAGCTGGGGGGTGGGAAGGTTCGACGTAGCCATGAGTCGATGATACGTCCGTGTCAACCCCCGGGCGCGGTGCCGATGCCATCCGTAACGTCGAGGGCATGAGCACACTCTCAGGGAAGACCGTGGCCTTCGTGGCCACCGACGGATTCGAGGACAGCGAGCTGACATCGCCGTGGGACGCGGTGACCGCCGCGGGCGCCACCGCGGTGCTGATCTCCCCCGCGACGGACAGCATCGAAGGCAAGAACGGACACCGACAGGCCGTCGACGTCGCCGCCTCCGCCGCGGAGGCCGCGGACTACGACGCGCTCGTGCTGCCGGGCGGCGTCGTCAACGCGGACGATCTGCGGCTGGACGCGGCCTCCGTGGCGCTCGCCCGCGAGTTCTTCGCGCAGCACAAGCCCGTCGCCGCGATCTGCCACGCCGCCTGGCTGCTCATCGAGGCGGACGTCGTCGACGGCCGCACGCTCACCAGCTACCCCAGCCTGAAGACCGATCTCGTCAACGCGGGCGCCACCTGGGTGGACGAGGAGGTCGTCGTCGACGAGGGCCTCGTGTCGAGCCGCACCCCGGACGACCTCCCCGCCTTCAACGCGAAGGTCGTCGAGGAGATCGCCGAGGGCGCGCACGCCGGCCAGACCGTGTGACGGTCCGGGCGGATCGGTCGCCTCAGTCCCAGTCCAGGTAGTCCTCGATGAACCACGAGGTCTCGCCGGGGTGAGTGAGCGGGAAGAAGTGCCCGGCGGTCTCCACCGCCTTGACGCTCACGAGCCCCGGCGCGGACGCGCGCAGCGCCTCCCCCGCGTCGGCGGGGTTCACCCGGTCGCCGCCGCCCTGGATGACGAGCACGGGCGTCGCCTCGGCGACGGGCTGCCATGCCGCGGCATCCGTGGCGGCCAGCGCGGCGGCCTGCAGCGCGCGCACATCGGCCTGCGGCGAGAACGAGTCGCCGAAGACCGCACGCAGCTCCGCGTCGAAGTCGTCACCGGCGGGGGCAGAGCTCGCGACGCCGAGCAGCAGCACGCCGTTGACGCGGTCATGGTGGTCGATCGCGATCGTGCGGGCGACGGCGCCGCCGAAACCGTGACCGCCGATCCACGCCTCCGAGATCTGCAGATGGTCGAGGACGTCGATGACGTCGGCGGCGAGGTCGTGCATCGTCGCCGCGCCCGAGCGGCGGGCCGCCACGCGGACGACCCGGAAGTCCTCTTCGACCAGGATGCTGGCGAGCGCGCCGAAGTAGGCGAAGTCGAGCCCGGCCTCCGGAAGCAGGACGATGGCCGGGCCGGCACCCTCGTCGAGATAGCCGATATCGCGAACGTCGGCGTCGAAAGTCTGTCGCTGGTTCTCGGTCACGATCCCCCATCCTAGAGCGCACCGAGTTTGCGCACGGCATCCGCGTCTGTCCATAGTTAGGTAAGCCATACCTACTCACCGTCCCGCTGCGTGCGGGTGCGGCCGGACGAAAGCGATGCCCCCATGCGCCCCCACACTCGACGATCCCTGCCTCTGCTCGCCGCCGCCGTGGTGACCGCGCTCGCCCTCGCCGGGTGCGCGGCGACGGGCACGACGCCGGGCTCCTCGCCGTCGGCGAGCGGAACGCGCGCGGTGTCGCATGCCCGCGGAACCACCGAGGTGCCGAACGATCCGCAGCGGGTCGTGGTGCTCGAGCCGGTCGAGCTCGACACCGCCGTCGCGCTCGGCGTCACGCCGGTGGGGGCCGCCGTCGCGAGCAACGTCGCCGGTGTGCCCGCCTACCTCGACGTCGAGGGCGTCTCCCCGGTCGGCACCGTCCCGGAACCGGATCTCGAGGCCATCGCGGCGCTCCGCCCCGATCTCATCCTGGGCACCGAGTCACGCCACTCGAAGCTCTACGACCAGCTCAGCGCCATCGCCCCCACGGTGTTCATGGCGTCGCAGTCCGACCCGTGGCAGCAGAACGCGCTGCTCGTCGGCGACGCGCTGGGCAGGGCGGCGAAGACCCAGGAGCTGCTGACGGCGTTCACCGACCGCTGCGCCGCCATCAAGGACGACTTCGCCCTGGACGGCAAGACGGCGAACATGATCCGGCCCCGCGACGAGACGACGCTCAGCCTGTACGGCCCCACCTCGTTCGCCGGCAGCGCGCTCGAGTGCGTGGGCCTGACCATCCCGGCCCAGGACTGGAAGGACGGCATCCAGGCGGACATCTCCCCGGAGAACGTGCGCAGTGCCGCCGCGGACTACGTGTTCGTGACGACGACGGACGTCGACGACCCGAGCACCGTTCCGGCGGCGATGACCCAGAACGCCGACGCCTTCGGATCGGTCACCCTCGTCGACACGAGCTACTGGGTGTCCGGCGTCGGCCCCAAGGGCGGGATGCGGGTGCTCGACGACATCGAGCGCTTCCTCTCCGCGCGGTGACGGTCGCTGCCGATCGGGGGGCGCGGGCCGCCGCGCTCCCCCCGGCCCTGCCCGACGCCCGTCGCGGCGCGGTCCGGGCACTCGCCGTCGTCGCGATCGCGGTGATGCTCGCCGTCGCGGTGACGCTGTCGCTCATGATCGGATCCAACCCGATCGGCGCGCGGGACGTGCTGGCCGTCCTGAGCGGCGGCGGCTCTCCCGACATCCGCTACGTCGTCGCCGAGCTACGGGTGCCCCGCACCGTCGCCGGCCTCGTTGTGGGCGTCGCGCTCGGCGCGGCGGGCGCGCTCATCCAGGGGTTCACCCGCAATCCCCTCGCCGATCCCGGCATCCTCGGAGTCAACGCCGGGGCGGCCTTCGCGGTCGCGATCGGGATCGCCGTGTTCGGGCTGCGCGACATGTCCGTCCTCGTCTGGCTGTCGTTCGCGGGCGCCCTGGTCGTCACCGTGGGCGTGACCGTCATCGGATCGTCCGGCCGCGGCCCCGCCGACCCCCTGCGGCTCACGCTGGCGGGAGTCGCACTCGGAGCCGTCTTCGCGGGCGCGACGACCGGGATGACCCTGAGCGATCCCGACGCCTTCGATCGCATGAGGGCGTGGCATGCCGGATCGTTGCTCGGGCGCGGCTTCGAGGTCCTGGGACCGGTCCTGCCCTTCGTCGCGGTCGCGGCCGTCGCCGCGCTCGCCCTCGCGCGGGGGTTGAACGCCCTCGCGCTCGGCGACGACGTCGCTCGCGCGCAGGGGGCACACGTAGGCGGCATCCGCGTGGGAGTGGTCGCCGCGGTCACGGTGCTCGCGGGCACCGCCACGGCGATCGCCGGCCCGGTCTCGTTCGTCGGCCTCATGGTGCCGCACGTCGCACGCTGGATGTTCGGCGTAGACCAGAGGCGCATCCTGCTCGCATCGATCGCTCTGGCGCCCACGCTCATCCTGCTCTCCGACGTGCTGGGCCGCGTGCTGATCGCACCGGCGGAGATCCCGGTGGGCGTCGTCACGGCGTTCGTGGGCGCCCCGGTGCTGATCGCCCTGGCGCGCCGACGACGGGCGACGGCGCTGTGAGCGTCGGCAGGGCGCGACCCCGCGACGCGGCGACGGCGACCATCGACCGGGGCTATCGCCGGCTCGCGATCGGCCGGGGCGCGCGCCGACGTCACCTGCGGCTGCGCAGTGTCGTGGTCGCGGCCGGACTCGGCGTCGTCATCGTCGCCGCGGCGGTCGTCGCCCTCGGCCTCGGCTCGTACCCGCTGTCGCCCGCGGCCGTCGTGGACGTCATCGGCGGCGGCGGCCTCCCTCTCGATCGCACCGTCGTGTTCGAATGGCGCCTGCCGCGCACGCTGGCGGCCATCCTCCTCGGCGCGTATCTCGCCGTCGCCGGCGCCCTGTTCCAGACCGTCACCGGCAACCCGCTCGCCAGTCCCGACATCCTCGGCCTGTCGAACGGCGCCTTCACCGGGATGCTGCTCACGGTCGTCTTCGTCTCCACCTCGTGGCCGGCGCTGACGGCCGGCGCCGTCGCCGGCGGACTGGTCACGGCCGCCGCCATCGCCGTGTTGGGGGGCCGCGTGCGGCAGCAGGGGTTCGGACTCATCGTGATCGGCATCGGCGTCGCGGCCATGCTGGCCTCGGCGAACACCTGGATGCTGCTGCAGGTCGAGCTCGAGACCGCGATGTTCGCCTCCGCGTGGGGCGCCGGCACGCTCAACGGCGTGACGGGCGCCGCGGTGGCGGGCGCGGCGCTGTGCGGCATCCCGCTGCTGATCGCCCTCGGTGCTCTCGCGCCGCGACTGCGGCAGCTGGATCTCGGCGACGACGTCGCCGTCACCACCGGCGCACGTCCGATGCGGGCCCGACGCGGCGCCCTCCTGATCGGCGTCCTGCTGGTGTCGATCGCGACGGCCGTCATCGGTCCGATCGCGTTCATCGCGCTCGCGGCGCCCCAGATCGCGCGACGCCTGGCGCGCACGCCGTTCCTGTCTCTCACCCTGTCCGCCTTCGTCGGCGCCGCGCTGCTGCTGGCATCGGACATGATCGCCCAGCACGCGCTGCCCGTCGCGTTCCCCGCGGGCGTCGTCACGGTGTCCGTCGGCGGCCTCTACCTCGTCTTCACCCTCGTCCAGGAGATCCGCCGCCGTGTCTGACCCCGCCGCCCTCGCCCCGCGCACCCCGCCGCGCCTGTCCGCCGAGACGATCTCTCTCGGCTACGACGGTGCGCCGATCCTCAGCGCGCTGACCACCCGCATTCCGGACGGCTCGTTCACCGTCATCATCGGACCGAACGCCTGCGGCAAGTCGACGCTGCTGCGGGGGCTGTCGCGTCTGCTGCGCCCCTCGGCGGGCGCCGTGGTGCTCGACGGCACCGACATCTGCCGTCTGCCCGTGAAGGAGGTGGCGCGCCGCCTCGGCCTTCTGCCGCAGACCGCGTCGGCGCCCGAGGGGATCACCGTCGCCGATCTCGTGGGGCGCGGTCGCTACCCGCACCTCGGGCTGTGGCGCCAGTGGACGGAGGCCGACGAGGACGCGATCCGCGAGGCGATGACGGAGACGGGTGTCGACGCGCTGTCGGGGCGTCGCGTCGAGGAGCTCTCCGGCGGCCAGCGTCAACGCGTATGGGTGGCGATGGTCCTCGCGCAGCAGACCGATTTGCTGCTGCTCGACGAGCCGACGACGTTCCTCGACATCGCGCACCAGATCGAGCTCATGGAGTTGTTCTCCGCGCTCAACCGGGCGGGCCGCACGATCGTCGCCGTGCTGCACGACCTCAATCATGCCGCTCGCTATGCCGACCACGTCATCGCGATGAAGCGGGGACGGATCGTGGCGGAGGGCGCGCCCGCCGACGTGATCACGACCGAACGGGTGGAGGAGATCTTCGATCTTCCCAACGTCGTGATCCCCGATCCGGTCACGGGCGGGCCTCTCGTCGTGCCATTGGGCGGTCGGCACACCGGAGCGGAGGCGCAATGAGCCGTTCGAACGGCGGCGACGAGCGTCCGTGGGAGTACAGCGCCTTCCCGGTGACCGTGGCACGCGTGCGTGACGTGTCCCCGAACTTCCGGCGCGTCACGCTCTCCGGCGCGGCGGTGCGGCACTTCGCCCCGTGGGGACTCGACCAGCGCATCAAGCTGGTACTGCCCCTGGCGGGCATCGGGTTCGTCGACGTCGGTCTCACCCGGGAGCCCACACCGCATCCTCGCGACTGGTACACCCGGTGGAAGTCCCTTCCCGAGGAGCGCCGCAATCCGCTGCGCACGTACACGCCGTCGGCGATCCGGCCGGAGGACGGCGAGATCGACGTCGACGTCTTCCTCCACCAGCCGGCGGGACCGGCGTCGCACTGGGCGCGGACGTGCCGCCCCGGAGACGAGCTCATCGTCACGGGTCCGGATGCGCGCTGCGGCTACACCGGGTACGGCATCCACTTCACTCCCCCGGTCCCCCCGTCCCGGCTCCTGCTGGTCGGCGACGAGTCGGCCGTACCGGCGATCAGGAACATCGTGCGCGCGCAGCCGCCGGAGGTGAGCATCGAGGTGCTGGCCGACGTCGCGGATGCCGCCGATCTCCTCGACGACGACCTGAGGGCGAGCACGACGCTGGCGCGCTCCGTGCCGGCCGCGGTGACGGGCGGCGCGCTCGAGGGGCTCGTGCGCGAATGGGCGGATGCCGAGTCCGCCGCGTTCGGCGGCGCGGACGACGGCGGTTACGTATGGATCGCCGGCGAGACCGCGGCGGTCGCCCGCATCCGCCGGCACCTCACCGCGACGGCGGGCATGGCACCGACCCAGATCTCGTTCCTCGGGTACTGGAAGCAGGGCGGTCCGCTCGTCGGCTGAGCGGATGCCGCGGCGCCGCGCCGCCACGGGGTGCCTATGCTGGGCGCGTGAGCTTTCCCACGGCACGGTGGTGCCGCAGTCGGCGCGGCACGGCGTTGTGCACGCGACCGACCGGTCACGCGGGGCTGCACAATCGGGTCGGGACGTCGCAGATGTGGTCCGACGCGCAGGCGGACGCGCCGGCGTGCCCGGGCTCGGGCCTCGCCGGCGTGCCCGCACCGCAGATGCCGGACGAGGCGGCGGCCGCGGGCTTTCCCGAGGGACGCTCGCGGTGCCCCGAGTGCGACGGGTTCGTGCCGCTCGTGGCGGGCCGGCGCGCGCCGCACGACCGGTTCCGCGGCACCGATGATCAGCGCGAATCCGCCGGCCGCGCCGAGTGGTTCAACACCTTCGGCTGGCAGTGAGGCACCGCGCGTCTGCGCTCAGGCGCCCAGCTTCTTCGCCGCCTTCTTGGCTGCCTTGTCGACGACCTTGCGGGAGCGTGCGCGAGCCTTCTTCAGCGACGGGTCGTCCCACAGGTGCTTCGCAGCGGCACTGATCTCGCGATAGCGCGCTCGTCCGGCACGCGCGCCGAGCACATAGCCGGCACCGCCGGCGATCACGACGGTCAGCCAGAACTTCACTCCGGACATAGGTCCTCCTCGATCGACGAATGCCCCCAGGCTAGGCCCGGTCGGCACTCATCCCCCAGGGGTTGACAACCTCGACGCCGGCAGCGCGCAGATCTCCTCAGGGACGGTGGAAGGGATCGGCGTACAGCCGCTCCGGCACGCGGAATCCGTAGATCGCACGCCCGGACGCCCAGATCGCCGCCGCGCCGGCGCGGACGAGGTCGATCGGTCGCGATCCTTCCGACACGATGTGGATGTCCGCCCCGTCGATCCGCACGGCGGCGTCGCGCACGGCCGTCGTGTCGCCGCGCACGATCGTCTCCGGGTACTCCTCGTGGAGTTCGCGCAGGTCGCCGAGGATGTAGGTGGGGCGCGAGGTGGCCGGCGCCGCGAGCACGTGCTTGGGACGATCGATACCCGTCAGCACCAGCACCGAGTCGAGACCGGCCGCCTGGGCGCCGGCGATGTCGGTGTCGAGCCGGTCGCCGATGAACAGCGCCTTCTGCGCGCCGAATCGCGCGACGGCCTCATCGAAGATCGCGCGCTCCGGCTTTCCGGCGACGACGGCGAGTCGGCCCACCGCCGTGTGAACCGCCGAGACGAGCGTCCCGTTCCCCGGCGCGATGCCCCGCGCCTGAGGGATGGTCCAGTCCGTGTTCGTGGCGATCCAGGGGATGCCGCCGGCATCCTCGGGCGTCGCCAGCGCGTACGCGGCCTCCGCCAGCTGCTCCCACCCCACGTGGGGGGCGAACCCCTGCACGACCGCGGCAGGTGCGTCCTCCGCGCTGCGTGTGACGACGTATCCGGCCTTCTCCGTCTCGAAGACGAGCCCGTCGCCGCCGACGATGAGGATCGTCGCACCCGGGGCGACGCGTTCGCGCAGCAGCCGCATCGCCGCCTGCGGGCTGGTGACGACGTCTTCGGCGCGCGTCGACGTCAGACCCAGCTCACGCAGGTGTTCGGCGACGACCGCGTCGCGACGAGACGCGTTGTTGGTGATGTACCCGAGCCGTCGCGACGCACCGGCGGCATTGAGGCTGTCCACGGCGTACGGAAGCGCACCCGGACCGGCGTACACCACGCCGTCGAGATCGGCCAGCACGGCGTCCACGCCGTCCAGGGGCGTGGACGGCGTGCGCTTCGAGAACAGCGCCATCAGTCGTCGGCCGCCTCTGCAGACGTCGCATCCGGGTCGACGGCGTCGATGACGTCGGAATCGTCGACGTCGGAATCGTCGACGTCGGAATCGTCGACGTCGGAATCGTCGACGTCGGAATCGTCGACGTCGGAATCGTCGAC
>NZ_JBXAFF010000007.1:0-1515 GCF_058792815.1 Microbacterium sp. MPR-TSA4 | reverse complement strand
TCGACGTCGACGTGCTGCTCATCCTCGTCGAGCGGCAGGGCGATCTCCTCGACCTCGTCGATCTCGATCACCTCGAGGTCCGCGTCCACGGCGCCGAGAGCCTCGGCGGCGACGTCGGCACGACGCTGCCACTGCTGGGCCTCGTCGAGACGACCGAGCTCCTCCAGCACCGCCGCTCGCGCAGCGAAGAGGCCCGGACTCCACGTGAACGCACGATCCGGGTCGAGCTCCGGGATGTCGAGCTCCTGCAGCGCTCGCTCGGTCTCGCCGAGATCGAGCCGGGCGCCCGACATCGCGATCGCGAGCTCGACGCGCGCCTCGGTGGTGAGCGCAGACCGGTCGACCGCGCGTCCCACTTCGAGAGCACGGTCAGCGCGACCGACGCCCCGCTCGCTGTCGACGAGCAGAGCGATCTGGTCGTCACGACCGGAGATACGGCGGTAGGTGCGCAGCTCCCGCACCGCGAGGGCGAAGTCGCCGAGCGCGTAGGCCGTGATCGCCACGGTCTCCCGGACGATCGCGATGCGGCCCGCGCTGCGGGAGGCGGCGAGAGCGTGCTCGTGCGCCAGCGCGGGGTCGTCGTCGATCAGACGCGCGGCCATCGCCAGGTGACGGGCGACCTGCTCGGCGTTCTCCTTCGAGAGGGTCTTGAGCTCGTTGCGAGCCGATGTCGGCAGATCCTGAGGGGTGACGTCGTCGGGCAGCTGCGGACCGACGGGGCCGGTGCGGCGCTCCGACCCCTGCGGCGGACGCGACGTCCGCTCGCCGTCGCGCTTCGCGTAGGGCTTGCGCTCACCGTCGCGCGAGGCGTAAGGCTTACGCTCCCCATCGCGGGACGCATACGGCTTACGGTCACCGTCGCGCTTCGGGTACGGCTTGCGCTCCCCGTCGCGCGAGGCATACGGCTTCCGCTCACCATCGCGCTTCGGGTACGGCTTGCGGTCACCATCGCGCGACGCGTAGGACTTGCGCTCACCGTCGCGCGACGCGTAGGGCTTGCGCTCCCCATCACGGGGCGCATACGGCTTCCGCTCACCGTCGCGCTTCGGGTAGGGCTTGCGCTCACCGTCGCGCGAGGCGTGCGGCTTCCGCTCACCGTCGCGCGGCGCATACGGCTTACGCTCCCCATCGCGCGAGGCGTACGGCTTACGCTCACCGTCACGTGACGCGTACGGCTTACGCTCCCCATCACGGGACGCGTACGGCTTACGCTCCCCATCACGGGACGCGTACGGCTTCCGGTCACTGTCGCGCTTCGCGTACGGCTTCCGCTCCCCATCACGCGAGGCATATGGCTTGCGCTCGCCCTCCCGCGGTGGGCGCGAAGAAGAGGGACGCTGCCCTCCGCGCTGCGGGTCCGAGTTCCTCCCACGGCGCTCGGCGTTCGCATCCTTGTTGTCGGGATCGCGCTCCTGTGCCATCGAAGGGGTTCCTCTCGGTCTGTTAACGGGAAATGGCCACCCAGCGTTGGGTGGCCATTTCCTGAAATGAAGTCCGGCGGTGTCCTACTCTCCC
>NZ_JBXAFF010000006.1:56133-86675 GCF_058792815.1 Microbacterium sp. MPR-TSA4 | reverse complement strand
CCCCCCCCCCCCCCCCCCCCCCCCCCCCCCCCCCCCCCCCCCCGCTCGCAGGCATGAGCCGCGAGCCGTCGCCGTTGCCGCAGACCCTGCCGGACGCCTTCGCGGTGCGCGCCGCCCGGGATGCCGGGGTCACGGTGCGGCGCCTGCGCGCACGGGATCTGGACGCTCCGTTCCGCGGCGTGCGGATGCGCCGCTCCGCGGAGGATCGCGACGCCGACGATGCGTCGCCGACGGCGCACGAGAGCAGCCGGATGCGGCGGAAGATCCTGCGTACGCGCGCATCCGCGACGCCCTGCGTCGCGGAGCGGGTTCGTCCGTCCCGAGTGGTCGTGTCGCGGCATCCGAAGCGACGTGAGGGGACGGATGAAGGCTCAGGCGGGGACCGCGAGACGCGTCGCCAGCGCGAGGGCGCGCTCCAGCGGGCCGCGGCCGAGCAGCAGCGCCCACGCGGTGCAGAACACGACGGTGACGACGACGAACGGCCAGAACGGCTGGAGGGCGCGGAAACCCGAGAGGTCGCCGACATCGCCGAGCGCGAAGGATGCCCACGCCGCCCAGACGAGGATCTGCCCCACGTATGCCGTCAGGGGCATCGAGCCGACCGCACGGATCGGCAGCAGAACGGACGACGCGACCGGCAGACGGCAGACGAGCAGGCAGAGCCCGATCACGGCGAGCGCGAAGCCGCCCGACCCGACGGCTTCGAGGAGCCCTCCGGAGTGCGCCGCGTCGGAGAGCACGAGCCCGAGGTACGAATCGGGCGGGAACGACGTCACGGCGGATGCCGCGCCCGCCGCGACCGCGCAGCCGACCCCGACCGCGACGAGGGCCACGACCGTGCGGGTCGCGCGCAGGTCGGACCGCGCCGCCGCGATGCCCGCGATCATGAACGCGGCCCAGAGCGGGAACGGGTAGTGCCAGCCGAGCAGCAGCACGAGATCGCCGCCGACCGGGCCGGCCGCGGCCAGCGCGCCGTCGAGTACCGGCAGCAGCCACGGCGCGACCAGCGCGATGGCGGCCGCGATCGTCCACAGCGTCCGCGCCGACAGACCCACCAGCGGCAGCGCCAGCAGGAACAGGATGCCGTAGGCCTGCAGGATCACGTAGACGGGGACCCCGGTCGCGTTCAGGAGCATGCCGATGGCCCAGATGATCGCGGCGCGCACCGCGAGGCGGCGCCGTGCCACCGAGAGCACCGCACCGGATGCCGGACGCGTGCCGGCCGTGCCCGGGGTCGCCGTCATCAAGGCGATCGAGATGCCCGCGACGGTCGCGAACAGGATCGACGAGCGCCCGTTGACGACATCGACCCACGTCGACGGCTGCCAGGGGTCGAACGCGTCGATGACCAGCAGATGGGCGGCGAACATGCCGAGCACCGCCAGGCCGCGCGCGAGATCGACTCCCGCCAGGCGCCCGGACCCGCCCAGGCGGCGGTCCCGGTGCGCGGGGGCGGTCGTCATCGTCTCGGGTCTTCGCCGCGCGCCCCGGTCACTGCTGACGCAGCAGCCAGACCAGCAGCGCCTTCTGGGCGTGCAGGCGGTTCTCGGCCTCGTCCCAGACGACGCTCTGTGGGCCGTCGATCACGTCGGCATCCACCTCGTAGCCGCGATCGGCGGGCAGGCAGTGGATGAAGATCGCCGCGGGATCGGCCAGCGACATCGTGTGCTGCGTCACCTTGTAGCCGCCGAGGTCGTGGACGCGCTGGATCTTCTCCTCCTCCTTGCCCATCGACACCCACGTGTCGGTGACGACGACGTCCGCTCCCGCGGCCGCGGCCTCGGGGTCGGTGAAGAGGGTGACCGAGCCGCCGGTGGTCGCCGCGATGCGCTCGGCGTCGGCGACGACATCGGCACGCGGGGCGTAGGCGGCGGGCGAGGCGACGCGCACGTGCATCCCCGCCGTCACGCCCGCCAGCACGTAGGAGTGGCCCATGTTGGAGGTGCCGTCGCCGAAGAACGTGAGCGTCAGCCCCTTCAGCTCGCCCTTGTGCTCGCGGATCGTCAGCAGGTCGGCGAGCAGCTGACAGGGGTGGAAGTCGTCGCTGAGCGCGTTGATGACCGGCACGGTGGTGCCGCGCGCCATCTCCTCGAGCCCCGCCTGCGCGTAGGTGCGCCAGACGATCGCGGCGACCTGCCGCTCCAGCACACGAGCGGTGTCGGAGGGTGTCTCCTTGCCGCCGAGCTGGCTGTTCGCCGTCGAGATCACCAGCGGCGAGCCGCCGAGCTCGGCGATGCCGACCGCGAACGAGACGCGCGTGCGGGTGGAGCTCTTGTCGAAGATGACCGCGACGGTCTGCGGCCCCTCGAGGGGCTTCAGCTTCCAGCGGTCCTTCTTGAGCGAGACCGCGAGGTCGAGGATCTCGGCCTGCTCGGCCGGGCTGAGGTCGTCGTCGCGGAGCAGATGGCGGGTCATGCGGAGGCCTCCGGGGTCGAGGTGGGGGTTTCGGTGTCGTCGAGCACGAGAGCGTCGGCGACGGTGCTGAGGGCGCGCGCGAAGAGGTCGACGAACTCGTCGATCTCCACGTCGCCGATGGTGAGAGCCGGCGCGATGCGCACGGTGCTGTCGTTGGCGGCGTTGACGATGAGCCCGTGCTGCTGGGCGGCCGCGACGACGGCGCCGGCGACGGGGTGGCGCAAGGCCACGCCCAGCAGTAGTCCGCGTCCGCGGCATCCGTCGATCAGCGGCGAGGCGAGGGACTCGATCGCCGCGCGCAGCTGCACGCCGCGGACGGCCGCGTTCTCGACCAGGCCCGCACGCTCGATCTCGCCGAGCACGGCGAGCGACGTCGCGGTCGCGAGCGGATTGCCCCCGAAGGTCGAGCCGTGCGTGCCCGGGTAGAAGAGGTCGCTCGCCGCGCCGAACGTGATGAGCGCACCGATCGGGAAGCCGCCGCCGATGCCCTTGGCGACGGTGATGGCGTCGGGGACGATCCCCTCGTGCTGGAACGCGAACCAGGCTCCGGTGCGTCCGGCACCGGTCTGGATCTCGTCGATGATCAGCAGCGCACCGTGTCGCGCCGTGATCTCCCGCGCCGCCGCGAGGTAGCCCTCCGGCAGCGGGACGACCCCGGCCTCGCCCTTGATGGGCTCGACGAACAGCGCAGCGACGTCGTCGCCCATCGCGGCCTCGAGGGCCTCCACCGTGGAGTCGAGGAACTCGACGCCGGGGACCATCGGCAGGAACGGCGCCTGCATGTAGGGCTTGCCGGTGAGGGCGAGGGTGCCCATCGTGCGGCCGTGGAAGGCGTCCTTCAGCGCGAGGATGCGGGGGCGCGGCGCGCGCGCACCGTCCGCCGCCCCGCCCGCCGCTCCGTGGAGGCGCGCGAGCTTGAAGGCCGCCTCGTTCGCCTCGGCTCCCGAGTTGGCGAAGTAGACGCGTCCGGCGGCGCCCGCGCCGGTGAGGCGCTTGAGCTCGGCGGCGAGCGCCAGCTGCGGCGGCGTCGCGAAGAAATTCGACACGTGCGAGAGGGTCGCGGCCTGGCGCGCGACGGCATCCACGAAGACGGGGTGGGCGTGACCGAGCGAGGTCACGGCGATGCCGCCGAGGAAGTCGAGGTAGCGGCGGCCGTCGGCGTCCCACAGCGACGAGCCCTCACCGCGGACGAAGAGGGCCATCCGGTCGCCGGCGTTGCGGACGAGATCGCGCCCGGCGTCCTCCTGCCACATCGTCGCTGCCGTCGTCTGCTCCTGCACGCCGCTCACTGCGCCACCACCTCTGTTCCGATTCCCTGTTCCGTGAAGATCTCCACCAGCACCGAATGGGGCTGGCGTCCGTCGATGATCGCTGCCGTGTCGACGCCGCCGTCGACCGCGTCGAGGCACGCCTGCATCTTCGGGATCATCCCCGACTCCAGGCGCGGCAGCATCGCGCGCAGCTCGTCGGCCGTCAGATGCGAGACGAGCGAGTCGCGATTCGGCCAGTCGGCGTAGAGTCCCGCGACGTCGGTCAGCACGACCAGTTTCGCGGCGCCGAGCGCGACGGCGAGGGCGGCGGCCGCGGCATCCGCGTTGACGTTGAGCGATTGCCCGGGGTGGTCGAGATCCGGCGCGATCGAGGACACCACGGGGATGCGGCCGGCGGCGAGCTGGTCGAGCACCGGCTGCGGGTCGACGCGTACGACGTCGCCGACCGCACCGAGGTCGTGCTCGGTGCCGTCGATCACGACACCGCGGCGGCGGCCGTGGAACAGCCCGGCGTCCTCGCCCGAGAGCCCCGCCGCGAACGGACCGTAGGCGTTGATGCGCGCCACCAGCTGGGGGTTCACCTGCCCGGTGAGCACCATCCGCACGACGCTCATCGCCTCGGTGGAGGTGACCCGGTACCCGCCCTTGAACTCGCTCGGGATCGCGAGGCGGTCGAGCATCTGCGAGATCTGCGGACCGCCGCCGTGCACGACGACGGGCTTCACGCCCACGAAGCGGAGGTAGGCGATGTCCTGCGCGAACGCGTCCTGCAGCTCCTCGGAGACCATGGCGTTGCCGCCGTACTTGATGACGATGATCTGGTCGCGGAAGCGCTGCAGCCAGGGCAGCGACTCGATGAGGACGGCGGCCTTCTCGGCGGCCTCCTCGGGCGTCGTGTGCTGGATCTTCTCGGTCATGAGCTGTACGCGCTGTTCTCGTGGACGTAGTCGTGCGTCAGGTCGTTGGTGAAGATGGTCGCCGCGGCATCCCCCGCTTTGAGGTCGATGAGCACGTCCGTCGCGCGCGGGGTGAGGTCGACCTCCTCACGCGGGCGGTCGGGGGCACCCGCGCTGCACAGCCGCACGCCGTTGAAGCTCACGTCGACCAGGTAGGGGTCGAAGGCCGCCTGCGTCGTGCCGATCGCGGCGAGGACCCGGCCCCAGTTGGGGTCGTTTCCGAAGATCGCGGCCTTGAAGAGGTTGTTGCGGGCGACCGAGCGGCCGACCTCGACGGCGTCGTCCTCGGATGCCGCGCCCACGACCCGGATCGTGATGTCGTGGCTCGCGCCCTCGGCGTCCGCCTGCAGCTGGACCGCGAGGCTCGTGCAGACCTCGATGAGCGCCGCGCGGAAGGCGGCGGCATCGGGCGTCACGCCGCTGGCGCCGCTGGCCAGCAGGGTGACCTGGTCGTTGGTGGACATGCAGCCGTCCGAGTCGAGCCGGTCGAAGCTCACGCGCGTCGCCGCACGCAGGTGCGCGTCGGCGTCGCCGGCGGCGAGCACCGCATCGGTCGTGAGGACGACGAGCATCGTCGCCAGGCCCGGGGCGAGCATGCCCGCGCCCTTCGCCATCGCGCCGATGGTCCACCCCTCCCCCTCGAACACGCTGGTCTTGGGCACGGTGTCGGTGGTCATGATCGCGCGCGCCGCGTCGTCGCCGCCGTCGCCCGACAGCGCCGCGATCGCCGCCTCGGTGCCGGCGAGCACCTTCGCGCGGAAGACCTCGTCGCCGGTGCCGATCAGCCCGGTGGAGCAGACGAGCACATCGCCGGGGCTCACGTCCAGCAGCTCCGCGGCCTTCTCGGCCGTCTGGTGCGTCGTCTGGAAGCCGAACGCGCCGGTGAAGCAGTTGGCGCCGCCGGAGTTCAGTACGACGGCCTCGACCGTCGCGTCCTGGATGGCCTGCTGCGACCACAGGATCGGGTTCGCCTTGGCGCGGTTGCTCGTGAACACGGCGGCACCGACCTTGAGCGGGCCGCGGTTGACGACGACGGCGACGTCGGGCTTGCCGGTCGATTTGAGGCCGGCGACGACGCCGGCGGCGGCGAATCCTGCGGGGGCGGTGACGCTCACGGTGCCACTCCGTTCACGGTCAGGCCCGTGGCCTCGGGAAGGCCGAGGGCGATGTTCATCGACTGGATGGCGGCACCCGCGGTGCCCTTGACGAGGTTGTCGACCGCCGTCACGACGACGACGCGGCCGGCGGGGCGGTCGATCGCGAGTCCGACGAGCGCCGTGTTGGCGCCGAGGACGTCCGCCGTCCGGGGGAACTGTCCCTCGGGAAGGAGCTGCACGAACGTCTCCGACCCGTAGGCGTCCTCCCACGCGGCGCGGATCTCGGCATCCGTCGCCCCGTCGACGATCGGCGCCGTGGAGGTCGCCAGGATGCCGCGGGCCATCGGCACCAGCACCGGGGTGAACGAGATGCGCACGTCGGCGGCGGGCGCCGCAGCGGTGAGCGCCTGCTGGATCTCCGGGATGTGGCGGTGCGTGCCGCCGACGGCATACGGGTTGGCGGAGCCGAGGATCTCGGACGCGAGCAGGGTGGTCTTCAGGCTCTTGCCGGCCCCGGACGGGCCGACGGCGAGGACGCTGACGATGTCCGACGGGTCGATGACGCCCGCGGCGACACCGGGGGCGAGGCTGAGGGCGACGGTCGAGGCGTTGCAGCCGGGGGCCGCGATGCGCGAGGCGCCGACGAGAGCGTCGCGCTGCTTGGCGCCGCCGGCCCCGACGAGGAGCTCGGGCACGCCGTAGGTCCACGGCTCGTGGAAGGCGCCGCCGTAGAACGCGTCCCAGGCCGCCGGGGAGGTCAACCGGTGGTCGGCGCCGGCATCGATCACGAGGGGCGTGTCGGCGAGCGCGTCGGTGTACTGGCCGGACTGGCCGTGCGGGAGCGCGAGGAAGACGACGTCATGGCCGGCGAGCACGTCGGGCGTGGTCGGCTGGAGCGTCAGGTGTGCGAGGGAGCGCAGGTGCGGCTGGTGCTGGACGAGCGCGTCGCCCGCGTTGCTGTGCGCGGTGACGGTCGTGATGCGGATGTCGGGATGAGCGGCGAGCAGGCGCAGGATCTCGCCGCCCGCATAGCCGGAAGCGCCGGAGACGGCGACCGAAAGGGTCATTGTTCAACCTTATTGTGACTGTGGTCTGCAGACGGTGGGCTCGAAACGGCGACACCGGCGGCTCGACCCGTCACGGCGACAGGGAGCTCGCGGGGTCGCCTAGAGTCGGCGGCCGGCCTGGCGTCGGCGCGCGCGTCGCACCGTGGTGACGGTGAGAGGAGCGGCCGGATGCATGCGGCGACCGTATCGCGCGGACGGGGTGCGTCGCAAATCGGCCTCAGCCGCCCGCCCGGGCGGCGAGCAGCGCGCGCTCGTCGGCGCGGGTGAGGCCGGCCCGGCGCGGGCGATCGAGTCCGCGGGCGCGCTCGTCGGCGAGCACACGCTCCAGCGTCGCGCCGAGCGGCGTGAGCCGCCCGCCGAGCAGACGGAAGACCGCGTTCGATCGCGTCGCGAACCCGGGCATGCCCTCCGGCAGCCAGAGCGGCAGCGAGCGCTCCCCCGCCCAGTGGGCCACCCCCTGGGCGACCAGCCAGTCGGGGGATGCCGCGACCACCTCCCCCGTGTGTCCCGCCGTCGCGCGGGCGGCCGCCAGCACCGTGTCCAGCGGCAGGGCGTCGCCGACGGCGTTGACGGCGCCCGTGAACCGCGCACCGCCCAGGGCGACGACGAAGCTCGCGAGGTCGTCGACGTCGATCACCTGCACCGGCGCCGCCGGCACGTCGGGCACGAGCACCGGCTCGGCTCCCGCGGCCGCGAATCGCGCGACCCAGTAGCCGAAGCGGTCGGTCGGATCGCCCGGTCCGACGATGAGCCCGGGTCGTACCACGGCGGCACGGTGACCGCACGCGGCGCGGACCGCGGCCTCGGCGGCCGACTTCTCCCGCCGGTAGTCGCCTTCCTCGCCCGGTCCGGCGGGCGGCGCGAGCGGCGCGGTCTCGTCGGCGCCCACCACGTCGTCGTCCGCGTACGCCGACACGCTCGACACGTAGGTCCAGTGCCGGGCGCGACCGCCCAGGGCGTCGACGGCCGCGCGCACGTGGGCGGCCGTGGAGGAGATGTCGACGACCTCATCCCACTCGCGGTCCGCGAGGCTCTCGTAAGCGGAGGCGGAGTCGCGGTCGCCGACGACCAGCCGCGTGCCGTCCGGCACGGGGCGGCCTCCGCGCGCGAGACAGGTCACGGCGGCGCCGGCATCCCGCCACCGCCGAGCGATCCGGCCCGACAGCCACCCGGTGCCGCCGAGGACGAGGATCTCGGTCATGTCGTCGGGAACGCCTTGATGCGCTGCAGCAGATCCGGTCCGCTGCGATCGAGCGCGCGGCCGCCGAGCCACACGCCCAGCGCCGCCGCTCCCCCACCGACGCCGATGCCGACGGCGAGCGCCACCCAGCCCCACAGCGGTGCACCCGTGACGAGGCCCGCGATGGCGAACGCGATCGCCGGGGCACCGAGCACGAGGCACACCCCCATCACGACGAAGACGAGCAGGCCCGTGAGGAAGGTCTGCCCCGGCACGCTCTTGAAGGGGCTGTCTCCGGGCGCGGCGACGGGGCTGACGATCAGCGCCGACGAGACCGCGCTGACGCCGTACCCGCCGAGGAGCAGCCCGAGCGCGGCGCCGAGGATCGCAGGGAGCTCCGCCGAGCGACCGCCGACCGCGGTGGTGACGACCGCGACGAGGACCACGAGCGGGATGCCGATGCTCGCCGCACCGAGCGCTCGGCCGAGCCGGTCGTCGCGGCCGCGGATGCCGGTCGCGAGCACCGAGGCGAACGCGGTGCCGTCGTAGGACACGTCGGTGTAGCCGGCGAGGCAGAGCACGAAGGCGACGAGGATCGCCGACGACGAGAACATGAAGCCGTCGATGCCGCCGGTGAAGGCGAACAGCAGCGGGAACAGCGGCACCACCAGCAGCTGCCGCAGGTAGCGGGGATCGCGCAGCCACGCCGTGAGGGAGCGGGCCCAGGTCGCGCCGACGCCACCGGTCGGCATCCGACCGAACAGGCCCAGAGCACCGGAGCGGGCGACCTTGGCGGCGCGCTGTCGCGGCGCCGTCGTCGCGCCGTGCAGCGCACGCGCCCAGAGCATCCAGAGCACTCCGAGCGTCGCGAGGGCGATCAGCAGCTTCAGCGCCGCGCTCCCCCACGCACCGGCCGCCACGTCGCCGGGGACCGCCCAGGTGGCCCCGATCGGGGTCCACGAGAGCACGCCGGCGATCTGCCGCACCTGCTCGCCGAGGTCGCGCGCCGAGCCCAGCAGCGCCAGCGTCCCCGTGATGATCGGCCCGGACATGATCAGCAGCACCAGCACGACGGTGCCGACGAGCTCGCGGCCGCGCCGGTTGCCGCCGAGCCCGGTCGACAGCGCGGAGACGAGGCGCGAGGCCACGACGCACGTCAGCACGGCGAGCGCGAGGCACGGCACCGCGACGAGGGCCGCGACGGGCCAGCGTACCCAGAGCGCGACCGTCGCGAGCGCGGCGATGGAGGTCGCGATGCCCGGGATGCCGGTGAGCCCCGTGGCCGTGAGGGCGAGCATGACCTGGCGGGTGGTGAGCGGGAAGGGGGCGAGCTTGTCGGCATCCACCGTCGTGTCCATGCCGGTGACCAGCACCGGGCCGAGCACCCAACCCAACAGCAGCGCGGAGCCGCCGGCCACGGCCACCGCGCGGGCGACGTCGAGGCTCTGGAAGACCGCGATCGCGACGAGGCCCGTGATCACCGACCCCAGGATGCCGAGCGCCCAGAGGATGCCGAAGCAGAAGCCGACGAGCTGCCACGGCCGGCGGGCGAGCGTGTTGCCGAGGATGCGGTAGCGCAGCCTCAGGACTGTCGCAACCACTGCGGGCCCTCCGAGGTGTGGCGGCCGCCGACCAGCGACAGGAAGCGGTCCTGCAGGCTCTCGCCCGCGCGCACCTCGTCGACCGTGCCGGCGGCGAGGACGCGGCCGGTCGCGATGATCGCGACGTGGTCGCACATGCGCTGCACGAGGTCCATCGAGTGGCTCGAGACGATGATCGTGCCGCCCGAGGACGTGTACGAGCGAAGGACGTCCTCGATGTTGGCGGCCGACACCGGGTCGACCGACTCGAACGGCTCGTCCAGCACGAGCAGGCGCGGGGCGTGCACGAGCGCGCAGGCCAGCGCCACCTTCTTGGTCATGCCGGCCGAGTAGTCGGCGACGATCGTGCCGGCGGCCTCACCGAGATCCATGAGCGCGATCAGGTCGGACACGCGCCCGGCGATCTGCTCCCGGGGCACCGAGAACATCATCGCGGTGTACGTGAGCAGCTGCTCCCCCGTCAGGCGGTCGAACAGACGCACGCCGTCGGCGAGGTTTCCGATCATCGCCTTGGCGCGCACCGGATCGGCCCACACATCGACGCCGTGCACCCACGCCGTCCCGGCATCGGGGCGCAGCAGTCCCGTCGCCATCGACAGGGTCGTCGTCTTCCCGGCGCCGTTCGGACCGACGAGTCCGTAGAACGAGCCCGGTGGGACGAGGAGGTCGACACCGGCGACCGCGGTCTTGTCGCCGAAGCGCTTGACGAGGCCCGCGAGTTGCAAGGCGGGGACCAGCTGGGTGTCAGTCATCCCCACCGAGCCTAGCCCGACCGGCGCGCGCGGTCACAGCCCCGTCGCCGACGCCGCGGCATCCGCCGGTGTCGGAGCGCGCCGGCACGATGGCCGCATCGCCGAAGCCCGAACTGCACGGGCCCCGACGCGACACGCGGGACGCTCGACGCTCGACTCCGGCGTGTCGCGCAAGAGGGCTTGCAGATCCGTCACGAGGGCCACGCGACGGCCCCGAGCGGGCGCTACTCCCGGATCGCCGCCGCGTAGCGCTGGGTCGCGACGGCGACGCCGGCGAGCTTGGCCTCCGTGGCCTCGGCCGCGGTGAGCGTGCGATCGGGCGCCCGGAACCGCAGCGCGAACGTCAGGCTCTTCGTGCCGTCGGCGAGTCCCGTTCCGCGATAGTCGTCGACGAGACGCACGGTCTCCAGCAGCGGGCCCGCGCCATCGACGAGCGCCGCCTCGACGTCGCCGGCGACGACGTCCGCGCCCACGACGAGCGAGACGTCCTGCGTCGCGGCCGGGTAGCCCGACAGCGACGGCGCGACCGCGGGAGCGCCCGCGAGGGCGAGGATGCGATCGAGATCGAGCTCGGCGACGTAGACCCGCCCGTGGAGGTCGGCGTCGGCGGCGACCTGCGGCAGCACCTCGCCGACGTAGCCGACCTCGACGCCGTCGACGGAGAGGATCCCGGTGCGTCCCGGGTGCAGCGCGGCGCGCCGGCCCTGGGCCACGTCGATGCGCACGCCCGCGGCGGCGGCGATCGTCTGCACCGCGAAGAGCGCGTCCGACAGCTCCGCCGCGACGGCCGGCTGACCCGGCTGCTTGGCGACGATGTCGCCGCCGAGGAGGACGGCCGCGTGGCGCGGCTGCGGCGGCAGCGAGGCGTTGAGGGCCGCGAGGGTCTCGTCATCGGGACGCACGGCGAGCGGCGGCACGGTCACCGTGCCGTAGACGACGCCGTCTTCGGGGGTGAAGACGAGTCCCGTCTCGAACAGGGCCAGGTCGGTGAACCCGCGGGCCTGGTTGCGGTGCGCCACGGCCAGCAGCCCGGGGATGAGCGAGCGGCGTAGATACGGCGCCTGTCCGTCCAGCGGGTTCGCGAGCCGCACCGAGGCCACAGGCTCGCCGGAGGCCGAGCCGTGCAGCGCGTTCGCCTCGGCGGTCGAGAACGGGAACGACGGCGTCTCGACGTAGCCGGCGGCCGCCAGGGCGTTGGCGACCCGACGACGCCCCTTCTGCAGCGCGGTCAGGCCGCGACCCGACGGGGGCGTCGGCAGGATCGACGGGATGCGGTCGAGCCCGTGGATGCGCGCGACCTCCTCGGCCAGCGTCCACTTGTCGGTGAGGTCGGGGCGCCACGTCGGCGGGATGACGATCCATCCGCCGCCGGGGATGTCGGCGGGCACGGCCTCGTCGAACACGACCCCGTCGACGAACGCCTCATCGACATCCGTCACCTCGCAGCCGATCATCTCGAGGGCGTCCGTGATCTCGGCATCCGTGTAGTCGACGCCGATGAGGGTCGGCACGAACGCGCGCGGCAGGTCGATGCCCTCCACGAACACCTCGCCGAACAGCGCGCCGCCCAGCTCGGTGTCGAGAGTTCCGCCGGCGAGGTCGACCATGAGGTCGGCGACGCGGCGGGCGGCGACGAAAGGCAGCAGCGGGTCGACGCCGCGCTCGAAACGGCGCGAGGCCTCGGACGGCAGCTTGTGGCGACGGGCCGTGCGCGCGATCGTGATCGGGTCGAAGGTCGCCGCTTCGATGAGCACGTTGCGCGTGGCATCCGTCATCTCGGTCGTCCCGCCGCCCATCACGCCGGCGAGGCCGATCGGGCCCGACTCGTCGGTGATGAGGAGGTCCTCGGCGCTGAGCGTCCGCTCCTTGCCGTCGAGGGTCGTGAGCTTCTCCCCCTCGCCGGCGCGCCGGACGGTGATGCCGCCCTGCAGCCGGTCGAGGTCGTACCCGTGGATCGGGTTGCCGAGCTCGAGCATGACGTAGTTGGTGATATCGATCAGGATGCCGAGGGAGCGGATGCCCGCGAGGGTCAGCCGCGCCACCATCCAGGGCGGCGTGGGGCGGGTCGGATCGACCCCGCGCACGACGCGGGCGACGAACTCGCTCGCTCCGACGCGGCCCCGCAGCGGTGCCCGGTCGTCGACGACGATCGGGAATCCGCTGCCGGGCGCGACGTCCGCCCACTCGTGGTCGGCGGGGTCGCGGAAGGCGGCTCCGGTGGCGTGCGAGTACTCGCGCGCGATCCCGCGCAGCGACAGGGCGTAGCCGCGGTCGGGCGTGACGTTCACGTCGACCGCGACGTCGTCGAGGCCCAGCAGGGCGATCGCGTCGGCGCCCACCTCCGGGTCCAGTCCGAGCTCGACCAGACGCAGGATGCCGTTGTGCTCCTCACCGAGGCCGAGCTCGCGCGCCGAGGCGATCATGCCGTCGGAGACGTGGCCGTAGGTCTTGCGCGCCGAGATCGGGAACGGGCCGGGCAGGACGGCGCCGGGCAGCGACACGACGACCTTGTCGCCGGCGACGAAGTTGGAGGCGCCGCAGACGATGCCGCGGACGCCGCCGTTGGCCGCGCCCACGTCGACCTGGCACCACCGGATGGTCTTGCCGTTGGACTGGGGCTCCGCCTCGAAGGAGAGCACCTGGCCGACCACGACCGGACCGGTGATCTCGAAGCCGATCGCCTCTTCCTCCTCGAAGCCCACCGACACGAGCGCCGCGAAGACGTCGTCGGTCGTGGCGTCCTCGGGAAGCTCGACGTACTCACGCAGCCACGACAGAGGGACGCGCATCAGACCACCATTCCGAACTGCTCGCTGAAGCGGACATCGCCCTCGGCCATGTCCCGCATGTCCTGCACGTCGGAGCGGAACATGAGCGTGCGCTCGATGCCCATTCCGAAGGCGAACCCGGAGTAGACCTCCGGGTCGATTCCGGCCGCGCGCAGCACGTTCGGGTTGACCATGCCGCAGCCGCCCCACTCGATCCATCGCGCGCCGCCCTTGAAGGTCGGGTGCCACAGGTCGAGCTCGGCCGACGGCTCGGTGAAGGGGAAGAAGTTGGTGCGGAAACGCGTCTTCGCCTCGGCGCCGAACAGGACCTTCGCGGCGTGGTCGAGGGTGCCCTTGAGGTTCGCCATCGTGATGCCCTTGTCGACCACGAGTCCCTCGAACTGGTGAAAGGCAGGCAGGTGCGTGGCGTCGAACTCGTCGGTCCGGTACACCCGTCCGGGCGACAGCACGTAGATCGGCAGCTCACGCTCGAGCATCGAGCGCATCTGGACGGGACTGGTCTGCGTGCGCAGCACCAAGTGGCGCTCGACGGGATCGACGAAGAATGTGTCCTGCATCTGGCGCGCCGGGTGGTCGATGTCGAAGTTGAGCGCATCGAAGTTGTACCACTCGTGCTCAAGCTCGGGTCCTTCGGCGATCTCCCATCCCATGCCGACGAAGAGGTCGGCGATCTCCTCCTGCAGGAGGGAGATCGGATGCCGGGCGCCGACGCGCCCCCGCGGCGCGATCGCCGTGATGTCGACCCGCTCGGCCTCGAGCTTCGCCGCGTTCTCCGCGGCCGCGAGCTCCTCCTCCCGGGCGACGAGCGCCTGCGTGACGCGCCCGCGCGCCTGGCCGACGAGCTTGCCGAGCGCGGCCTTCTGGTCGTTCGGCACGTGACGCAGCTGGGCGTTCAGCTGCGCGAGGGGCGACCCCTCGCCGGCGTGGGCCGCGCGCGCCGCCTTGAGCTCGGCCGTTGAACCGGCCGCGGCGATCGCCGTCAGGGCGTCGGCGACGGCGGCATCCACGTTCTCGGCGGTGATCGCGGGAGTGATCTCGGGTGCGTCAGACACAAGAGAGGAGTCTACCGGCGGCGGCGCGCGCTGCCGGGACCGCGCCGGCGACCGCCCCGCGGATCACATCTGCGACGTGTTCCCCGGATCGAGCTTGCCCGCCCGCGCCTGCAGGGCGATGAGCTCGGTGTCGGTGCCGCCGGTTCCCATCGGATGATGGGGCGCGCCCCCCTCGGCCGCCTGCTGCTGCTGACGCCGCTGGGACCGCTGTTCGATGCGGTACGCCACATAGCTGAGGGCCAGGCACATCGCCACGTAGATCGAGCCGCCGACGATCGCGGTCTGGATGAGAGGCGAGCTGTACACCGCGTTCGAGCCCAACAGCTTGATGACGTAGAGCAGCTCGGGGTAGGTGATGATGAAGCCGAGCGCCGTGTCCTTCAGGGTGACGACGAGCTGGGCGACGATGACCGGCATCATGGCGCGGATCGCCTGCGGAAGCAGGATCAGGCGGAGCACTCCGGCCTTGCGCAGACCGATCGCGTAGCCCGCCTCGCTCTGGCCGCGCGGCAGCGACTCGACGCCGGCGCGGATCACCTCCGCCAGGACCGAGCCGTTGTAGGCGACCAGGGCGATGACGACGGCCCAGTACGGCTCCATGCGGATGCCCACCACGGGCAGACCGTAGTAGAGCAGCATCATGAAGACGAGGACGGGGACGGCGCGCAGGATCTCGGTGATCCAGCCGACGGGAACCCGGATCCACGCGTGCGCGGACAAGCGCCCGATCGCGAGGACGAAGCCGAGCACGAGCGCACCGGCCGCCGCCGCGGCGAAGGCCGCGAGCGTCGCGAGCGCGCCGTCGAGCAGCCGCTGCCAGATCGTCGCGTACGTGAAGATCTCCCACTTGTCGGCGGAGAACTGTCCGGTCGCGGCGAAGCGCCAGATCACCCACCCGGCGATCGCGAGGACGAGCAGGATCGTGGCGAGCCCCAGCACCCGGTTGCGGGCGACGGCGCGGGGACCCGGGACGTCGTAGAGGACGGAGCTCATCGTGCGACCTTCCATCGGCGTTCCATCGCTCGCTGCAGCCACGCGAGCAGCAGCACCAGGGCGACGAAGATGACCATGACCCACAGGAGGGTGACGAGCTGGTTCTCGCCCCGCTCGCTGAGGTTGCTGCGGACCGACCCCAGGTTGAGGACGGAGAAGCCGGCGGCCACGGTCGTGTTCTTCAACAGCGCGATGAGCACGCTCATCATCGGCGGGATGACCGAGCGGGTGGCCTGCGGCAGCACCACGAGCGTCATCACCTGACCGAAGGTGAGACCCAGCGCGCGGGCGGCTTCGGCCTGACCGACCGGCACGGTGTTGATCCCGGAGCGCAGCGTCTCGGCCACGTAGGTCGCCGTGTACACGCCGAGGGCGAGCGTCGCGAGCAGGATCGCGTCGATGCGCTCCCGCAGCAGGATCGGCAGGCAGAACGCGAAGAAGAACATGACCAGCGTCAGCGGGGTGTTGCGGATCCAGTTGACGTAGACGGCGCCCACCGCGCGCGCCGCCGGAATCGGCGAGACGCGCATCGCGCCGACGACGAAGCCGAGCACGAGCGCGAGGACGCCGCCGCCGAAGAACAGCACCAGCGTGCCGGTGAGGGCCTCTCCCCACAGGTCCAGGTTGTCGGTGATGACCTCCACCGCTCCGCCTTCCGTCGTTGTCGTCGTGGTCGGGTTCCGGCGGCGGGGGGCCCCCCCCCCCCCCCCCCCCCCCCCCCGCCGCCGGGGCGGATCAGTCCGCCGCGTCGACCTGCGGCTGCGTCGCCTTCACGCCGGAGGCGCCGAGGTTCTTGTCGAAGATCGCCTGCCAGGTCGATCCGCCGTCGGTGAACATCGTGTCGATGAACGTCTGGAAGGCGGTGTCGCCCTGCGCGATGCCGACGCCGTAGCGCTCCTCGCTGAAGGGCTCTCCGACGACCTTCAGCTGGTCGGGCGCCTGCGCGGCGTATCCGATGAGGATCGCCTCGTCGGTGGTGACGGCGTCGACCTGGCCGTTCTTGAGATCTTCGACGCACGCGGAGTAGGTGTCGTACTCCTTCGTCTTGGCCTGCGTCTCCTCCTTGATGCGCTGGATCGAGGTCGAGCCCGTGGCCGAGCAGACGGTGTCGTCCGCGGTCAGCGCGTCTTTACCCGTGATCTTGTCGTTGTCGGCGGCGACGAGCAGGCCCTGACCGGTGATGAAGTAGGGACCGGCGAAGGAGATCTGCTGCTTGCGCTTGTCGGTGATCGAGTAGGTGCCGACGTAGTAGTCGATGTCGCCGTTCACGAGCGCCTGCTCGCGGTTGGCGGAGGCGATCGCCTGGAACTCGATCTTGTCCTCGTCGTAGCCGAGCGACGCCGCGATCCACCGCGCGATGTCGACGTCGAAGCCGCTGCGCGTGTTCGTGACCGGGTCGAGGTAGCCGAGACCGGGCTGGTCCTCCTTGACGCCGACCTTGACGACACCGGCGCTCGTGATCTTGTCGAACGTGGGGCTGCCCTCGAGCGTCACATCCGTGGCGACCGTCCACGGGGTCTCGGCGGCGCCGCCGGCGCCCTCCGTCGCACCGGGCTCTGCACCCGGGGTGCCGCTGTTGCACGCCGTGAGGGCGAGGGCCGCGACGGCCAGACCGGCGAAAGCGCCGGCGATGCGATTCTTCTTCAGCATGTGATCCTCCTGTTTCGTATCCATCTCTCGTTGACCGCGCCGGTGCCGGGCGCGGACGTCTTCATCAGTGCGTGATCAGCTTGGAGAGGAAGTCCTTCGCGCGGTCGCTCTTCGGTGCGGTGAAGAACTCCTCGGGCCGGGCCTGCTCGACGATCTGCCCGTCGGCCATGAACACGACGCGGTCGGCGGCCTTGCGGGCGAACCCCATCTCGTGGGTGACGACGATCATCGTCATGCCGTCCTGGGCGAGGCCGACCATGACGTCGAGCACCTCATTGATCATCTCCGGGTCCAGCGCGCTGGTGGGCTCGTCGAAGAGCATCACCTTCGGCTTCATCGCCAGCGCCCGCGCGATCGCGACGCGCTGCTGCTGACCTCCGGACAGCTGAGCCGGCAGCTTCGCCGCCTGGTGGCCGACGCCGACGCGCTCGAGGAGGACCTTCGCCTCCGCCTCGGCATCCGCCTTCTTCATCCTCTTGACCTTGATCGGCCCGAGAGTGACGTTCTCGAGGATCGTCAGATGCGAGAACAGGTTGAACGACTGGAAGACCATGCCGACGTCGGCGCGGAGCGCGGCGAGGGCCTTGCCCTCCTTCGGCAGCTCGGTGCCGTCGATCGAGATCGTGCCGCTGGTGATCGTCTCCAGCCGGTTGATCGTGCGGCAGAGCGTCGATTTGCCGGAACCGGACGGCCCGATGACCACCACCACTTCGCCGCGGTTCACCGTCAGGTCGATGTTCTTCAGGGCGTGGAAGTCGCCGTAGTGCTTCTCGACCGCATCGATCACGACCAGGGGATCGCCTCGACGGACCGTGATGTTGGACGTCGCCGGAGCCGGGTGGGGAGTCGACATGCGGGCCAGCCTAGGCAGATCACCTCGACGTGGCACAACTTATGCACAGGATCTTGACCGAGTCGTGACCGACCCGCGACAATGCGCGTCAGCGCCCTCCGCGCTGCGCGAAGGCGGTCTCGTACAGGCAGACGCTGGCCGCAGTGGCGAGATTCAGGGACTCGGCGCGCCCGTAGATCGGGAGGCGCAGCGAGAGGTCCGCGAGGCCCAGCGCGGCGTCTTCGAGGCCGCGCGCCTCGTTGCCGAACAGCCAGGCGGTGGGCTCGGCGAGCACCTCGCGGCGCGCGAGGAAGTCGTCGCCCCCGACGTCGGCGGCGACCACCCGCATCCCCGCGGCGTGGGCACGCTCGACGGTCGCGGACAGCTCGGCGCCGACCGCGACCGGCAGGTGGAAGAGCGACCCGGTGGTGGCCCGCACGACCTTGGGATTGTAGGGATCGACGGTGCGCCCGGTCAGCACGACGGCATCCGCGCCCGCCGCGTCGGCGGCGCGGATGATGGTGCCCAGGTTCCCGGGATCGCGCACCTCCTCGCAGATCGCGATGAGCGTCGGGGATGCCGCGAACACGTCCTTCAGCGACGTCGGCGACTGGCGCGCGACCGCGACGATGCCCTGCGGCGTGACGGTGTCGGCCATCGCGTCGAGCACCGCCTCCGTCGTGAAGACGATCTCCAGCCCCGCGTCGCGCGCGGCGTCGCGGATGTCCTGGTGCCTCTCCATCGCCGTGGGCGTCGCGAAGAGCTCGACGAGGGTGTCGGGGCGGAAGGCCAGCGCCTCGCGGGCGGCCTGCGGCCCTTCGAGCAGGAACAGCCCGGTCTCCTGACGTGCACTGCGCTTGGTCAGTTTGGCGACGGCGCGCACGCGCGGAGAGCGAGGGTTTTCGAGCACGCTCTCATCCTAGAGAAGAAGAAGGGGTGTCCCCCGTTCGGAGGACACCCCTTCTGTGTGCTGTGTTGCGGTGATTACGCCTTGGGCGCGTTCACGTCCGCCGGCAGCGCCTTCTTGGCGGTCTCGACGAGCGACGCGAAGGTCTTCGGCTCGTTGACGGCCAGCTCGGCGAGCATGCGACGGTCGACCTGCACGCCGGCCAGGCCCAGGCCCTGGATGAAGCGGTTGTAGGTGAGGCCGTTCGCACGGCTCGCGGCGTTGATGCGCTGGATCCACAGGCGGCGGAAGTCGCCCTTGCGCTTGCGACGGTCGCGGTACGCGTAGACCAGGGAGTGGGTGACCTGCTCCTTGGCCTTGCGGTACAGGCGCGAACGCTGACCGCGGTAACCGGAGGCGCGCTCGAGGATGACGCGACGCTTCTTGTGGGCGTTGACGGCCCGCTTGACTCTAGCCATTTTCTTCTACTTTCTCGTCTGCGTCAGCGCTCAGATGCCGAGGAGCTTCTTGGCGACCTTCGCGTCGCCGGGAGCCAGGATCTTGTCGGCCGACAGGCGGCGCGTGCGCTTGGTGGGCTTGCCCTCGAAGTTGTGGCGGAGGTTCGCCTGCTGCTTCTTGATCTTCCCGCTACCGGTGACCTTGAAGCGCTTCTTGGCACCCGAGTGGGTCTTCTGCTTCGGCATGTCTCTATCCTTCGTTGTGGTTCCCGCGGGGCGGGAGCTCGTGGGGCCGACGCGGCGGGGCCGCGGGCCGGGCGACCTACTCCGCGGGAGCGGTCTCGGCGGGGGCGGACTCGGGCTCGGCGCCCGGGGTCGTGCGCGCCTGGCGCGCCGCCTCCTTGTTGGCAGCACGCTGGGCGTTCTGCTCGGTCTTGACCTCGGACTTGTTCTTGTGCGGGGCGATGACCATGACCATGTTGCGACCGTCGATCGTCGGGTTCGACTCGACCGTGCCGTACTCGGCGACGTCCTCGGCGAACTTGCGCAGCAGACGCACACCCTGCTCGGGACGCGACTGCTCGCGACCGCGGAAGAGGATCATGGCCTTGACCTTGTCACCCGACTGCAGGAAGCCCTCGGCGCGCTTGAGCTTGGTCGTGTAGTCGTGAGCCTCGATCTTCAGACGGAAACGGACCTCCTTGAGGACCGTGTTGGCCTGATTGCGACGCGCTTCCTTGGCCTTCTGGGCGGCCTCGTACTTGAACTTGCCGTAGTCCATGATCTTGACCACGGGCGGCTTCGAGTTGGGGGCGACCTCGACGAGGTCGAGATCTGCTTCCTGAGCGAGGCGCAGCGCGACCTCGATGCGGACGACGCCGACCTGCTCACCCGCGGGTCCGACGAGGCGGACCTCGGGAACGCGGATGCGGTCATTGGTGCGGGGATCGCTGATGCGGAACTCCTTAGTCGTACGGGTGGGTGCCACCGGACACAGGGATGTGTCTCGGGCGGAAGATCGTCACGTCCACCCCGCACGACGCGCACGTCGGCTTCGTTCCTGCACCCTCACCCGCAACGGATCCCGTCGTGGCGGCCCCGTCGGACGGGGCGGAGTGCGTGACCCGGTAGCCTGGAGCGGCAAGCGCGGGTGGGATGTGATCCTCTTTCGATCCGGAGCAGAACACTCCGGCGCCCGCACAGTCTAGCAGAGAGCAGCACGTGGACACGATTCCCTCCTCCCCCGACCCCCACGAGGCCGAACGGCTCGCCCGATGGGAGGAGCGCGAGCGCGCCGCCGCGGCGGCGAGCCGCGATATCGCCGACGTCCCGGCCGTCGAGGTGATCACGACGGCGGCCGTGCATCTCATGAGCGCCGCGGCCGTCAAGACGGGACTGGCCGACGACCCGGCCACGCAGCTCGACCTGGATGAGGCCCGCAAGCTCATCAACGCCCTGGCGGGTCTCATCACCGCCGGCGCTCCGGAGATCAGCGACATGCATGCGCGGTCGCTGCGCGACGGGCTGCGCTCCCTGCAGCTCGCCTTCCGTGAGGCATCCGTCATCCCCGATCCGATCGGCAAGGGACCGGGCGAGAAGTGGACGGGCCCGGTCACCTGACCGGCGGCACGGTCAGCCGCGGACGAGCTTGACCGTCAGGGAGTCGACGAGCACGGCGATGCGGTCGTCCGCCGCCCAGCGGGCGGCGAGGCGCTGCAGGATCGCGTCGAGCTGCGTCTGGTCCAGACCGTCAACGAGGTGCAGGCGCACGATCAGCTCCGGTCCGCGCAGGCGCGCCTCCGGGTCGCCGCTGGCCACCGAGAGGTCGAGCACGCCGAGCTCGGCGCCGATCGACGCGTGCAGACCGGCCATGACCTCGGGTGACAGGTGGGCGGGCTCCCACGGCAGCGCCTGCCCGATCGCCCACACGGCGGGTCGGCGCAGCACGAACTCGGTCGCGGATGCCGGGTCGATCACGATCAGGTCGGTGTCGTCGGCCGCGGCCGACAGGGCGGTGCGGATGCCGTCGGCCGGCACCGGCCGCGCCTTCGGGTCCCACGCGGCCATCGTCGCGACGGACGTGAACACCGGCAGCACCGTGCGCCCGTCCGGTCCCGCGACGGTCACGATCGAGAGCTCCTGCGTCTTGTCGACGAGGTGGCCCGACGGTGCGACGCCGACCTCCCCCGCCTCGGCGACCAGGGGGATGAGCAGCCGAGCCGAGCGGTAGGCGTCGACGACGGCGACCGCGTCGCCGCTGCCGTCGCGGAACGCGGTCAGTGCCGCCAGCAGCGCGGGATCGGCCGATCCGTCGTCACCGGCGTGCGGGTTCGCCTCGAACGAGCGCCCCTCCCAGGGCACGCCCGCCGAGTCGGCGGCGCAGGAGTGGCCTCCCGCGCCGTCCCCGGGCCGTTCAGCCTGCGGCGACATCCAGCGCCTCGGCGAGCGTGAACGCGCCCGCGTACAGGGCCTTGCCGACGATGGCTCCCTCGACGCCGAGCGGCACGAGCTCGCGCAGCGCGGCGATGTCGTCGAGGTTGGAGATGCCGCCGGATGCGACCACCGGCTTGACCGTGCGCGCCGTGACCTCGCGCAGCAGCTCCAGGTTCGGTCCCTTGAGCGTGCCGTCCTTGGTGACGTCGGTGACGACGTAGCGGCTGCAGCCGGCGTCCTCGAGGCGCTCGAGCACCTGCCAGAGGTCGCCGCCGTCGCGCGTCCAGCCGCGCGCCGCGAGGGTGGTCCCGCGCACGTCGAGGCCGACCGCGATCGCGTCGCCGTAGCGGCCGATGACGTCGGCCGCCCATTCGGGGTTCTCCAGCGCCGCCGTGCCGAGGTTGATGCGCGCCGCACCGGAGTCCAGCGCCGCCTCGAGCGTGGCGTCGTCGCGGATGCCGCCGGACAGCTCGACCTGCACACCCTTGAGCTGCTTGATGACCTTGCGGAGCACGGCGGCGTTGCTGCCACGGCCGAAGGCGGCGTCGAGGTCGACGAGGTGGATCCACTGCGCACCGTCGCGGGCCCAGGTGAGGGCCGCCTCGACGGGATCGCCGTAGCTGGTCTCGGTGCCGGCCTCGCCCTGCGTGAGGCGCACGGCCTTGCCGTCGGCGACGTCCACGGCGGGAAGCAGGATCAGTTCAGGGGTCGACGCGAAATCGTTCATGGCTCCAGGAAGGGGTTCAGTGACCGCGCACTGCGGACACGGTGACACACAAGCAGAGAGACTACCGGGCCGACGGCAACGCCGAGATCCAGTTGCCGAGCAGACGGATGCCGGCTTCGCCGCTCTTCTCGGGGTGGAACTGGGTCGCCGACAGCGGACCGTTCTCGACCGCCGCGAGGAACGGCGAGCCGTAGTCGCACCAGGTGAGCGCCGGCTCGCGGAACGGCCGCGTGACCTCCAGCGTCCAGTGCTGCGCCGCATAGGAGTGCACGAAGTAGAACCGCTCGTGCTCGATGCCGCGGAACAGCGTCGTCCCCTCCCCCGCGCGCACCGTGTTCCACCCCATGTGCGGCAGCACCGGGGCGTCGAGTTCGGTGACCGCGCCCGGCCACTCGCCGAGCCCCTCGGTCTCCTCGCCGCGCTCCACCCCGTGCTCGAACAGCACCTGCATGCCGACGCAGATCCCCAGCACGGGCAGGCCGCCGGCGAGGCGCCGCTCGATGATCTCGTCGCCGCGGGTCGCGCGCAACGCGTCCATCACGGCACGGAAGGCGCCGACTCCGGGCACCACGAGGCCCGCGGCATCCTGGATCAGCCCGCGATCCGCCGTCAGCCGCGCGTCCGCCCCGGCGGCGACGAGCGCCTTGACGGCGGAATGGACGTTGCCGGATCCGTAGTCCAGCACCGCGACCAGCGGTCGCGTGCCGACCTGCGCGTCGCCGTCCGTCACAGGGCTCCCTTCGTACTGGGGATGCCGTGCACGAGCGGATCCTGCGCCTTCGCCTGGCGGAACGCTCGGGCGAACGCCTTGTACTCCGCCTCGGCGATGTGGTGGGGGTCCCGCCCGCCGAGGACCGTCACGTGCACCGTGAGCCCGGCGTTGAACGCCAGCGCCTCGAAGGTGTGGCGCACGAGCGAGCCGGTGAAGTGGCCGCCGATGAGGTGGTGCTCGAAGCCGACGGGCTCCCCCGTGTGCACGAGGTAGGGCCGTCCGCTGATGTCCACGACGGCCTGCGCGAGCGCCTCGTCGAGCGGCACGAGCGCGTCGCCGTAGCGCGAGATGCCGCTCTTGTCGCCCAGCGCCTGCCGGATCGCCTGGCCGAGCACGATCGCCGTGTCCTCGACGGTGTGGTGGGCGTCGATGTGGGTGTCGCCGGAGGCGCGCACCGTCAGATCGGTGAGCGAGTGCTTCGCGAACGCGGTGAGCAGGTGATCGAAGAACGGGACCGTCGTGTCGATGCGGCTCTGCCCCGACCCGTCGAGATCGAGCTCGAGCTCGATCGTGGACTCGCTCGTCGCGCGCCGGAGGGAGGCGGTGCGGGGGGCAGAAGTACTCATGCGCCGAGTCTACCGAGCGCCCGCGCGACCGCTTCCGCGTGTTACCGGCGCGCGCTAGCGCGCGGTGGCTCCGCCCGGGCCCAGCGAGGCGAGCGCGTCGAGGAACGCGGTCGACTCCTCCTCGGTGCCGGCCGTCACCCGCAGGCTGTGCGGGATGCCGACGTCGCGGATGAGGACGCCCCGGTCGTAGAGGGCCTGCCACGTGGCGGCCGGGTCTTCCACGCCCGCGAAGAGGACGAAGTTCGTCCAGCTCTCGAACGGGCGGTAGCCGAGCGCGTCGAGGGTCGCCGAGATGCGGTCGCGCTGACCGACGATGTCGTCGACCATCGCGAGCATCGCGGGCGCGTGCCGCAGCGCCGCGGTCGCGGCGGCCTGGGTGAGCGCGCTGAGGTGGTACGGGAGGCGCACCAGGCGCAGGGCGTCGATCACGGCGGGGTCGGCGGCGAGATAGCCGACACGGGCACCCGCGAACGCGAAGGCCTTGCTCATGGTGCGCGACACCACCAGACGCGGACGATCGGGCAGGAGCGTGAGCGCCGAGCGCGAATCGCGCGGCGCGAACTCCTGGTACGCCTCGTCGACGATCACGATGCCGGGCGCCGCGTCGTACACCGCCTCGATGACGTCGAGGCCGAGCGGGGTGCCGGTCGGGTTGTTCGGCGCGCAGAGGAAGACGATGTCCGGCTGGGCGCGCTCGATCTGGGCAGCGGCGTCCTCCGGGGCGAGGGTGTAGTCGACGCCCCGGGTGCCGTGCGCGTAGGTCGCCCCCGTCGCCCGCGTCAGCAGCGGGTACATCGAGTAGGTGGGAGCGAAGCCGAAGGCGGTGCGTCCCGGACCTCCGAAGGCCTGCAGCAGGTGCTGGAGGACCTCGTTCGACCCGTTGGCGGCCCAGATCTGAGCCGCCGACAGGCCGTGACCCAGATACTCCGCGAATCCCTCGCGCAGAGCCGTGAACTCCCGGTCGGGGTACCGGTTCACCTCGCGCAGCGCGCGCGCGACGCTGTCGAGGATGTCGTCGGCGACGTCCTCCGGCACCGGGTGGGTGTTCTCGTTGACGTTCAGCGCCACCGGCAGCGGCGCCTGAGGCGCCCCGTAGGGTGTCAGCCCGCGCAGATCGTCGCGGAGGGGAAGGTCATCGAGTCGGACGCTCACCCTGAACATCGTAGACGGCGCACTGCACGGCGCGGCGCCCCGAGAGGGCTCCCGGCGCCGGGAGCATCAGCGCCCGGCGCTGTACTCCGCCGGGATCGCGACGCTCTGGCCGATATCGAGGCTTCCCGACGGCAGCGCGTTCAGCCGCATGATCGCGTCGACCACGTCGCGCGGATCGGCATCGGGCGCGACGGCGTGCGCGATCGACCAGAGCGTGTCACCGGGCTGCACCGTGACGTGGGCGAAGGAGACCCCGGAGCCGTTCTCGTTCGAGGCGAGCGCGCCGCCACCGGACAGGATCGCGATGCTGAGGGCGATCACCGCGGGCACGGAGGCGAGCAGCGCAAGGACCCGCCGACCCCGTGCCGTGAGACGCAGTCGCGTCGGGGCGTTCGTCGTGCGGGCGTTCGTCGCGCGGACAGTCGTCATCGGGGTCGCCGCGACGAGACGGCCGCGGGGCGAGGCGCCGAGGATGTCGATCGTGGTCATGGGTTCCTCCTCAGGACGGGTGTCTCCGGGTGTCGAGAGATTCGCATCCGATCCTCGGCCGGGAGGGCCGGATGCGAATCTCTCTTCCGAATGTATCTTCGATGGTGTTCGGGTGTCAAGCACACGGTTCTCGCAGATGAATCGAAGGCGACACGCGGGCGCGTGCCGGTCGAGGCTGCGAAGACCGGATACGGTTTCGACAAGACGACCCCATCACCTACCTCCGACATTCGAAGGCGACGCCTTCGGGGGGACGCGATCGAAGGAGCGCGCGACATGGCCGAGAAGCCTCAGACACGCAGGCGGAAGAGCCTCAGCGACAAGCAGCTGAAGATCCTCGAGGTGATCCAGACCTCCATCGCCCGCCACGGCTACCCGCCGAGCATGCGCGAGATCGGCGATGCCGTAGGACTGAAGTCGCTGTCGAGCGTGACCCATCAGCTCAACCAGCTGGAGCTCAGCGGCTACCTGCGCCGCGACGCGGGCAAGACCCGCGCGATGGAGGTGCTCATCGACCTGCCCGGCGCGGCCGCGGAGAACCCCGCCGACCTCGCGCCCGCCCTCGGCGATGCCGCCCTCGTGCCGCTCGTGGGCCGCATCGCCGCCGGCGTGCCGATCACCGCCGACCAGCAGGTCGAGGAGATCTTCCCGCTGCCGCGACAGCTCGTGGGCAAGGGCGACCTGTTCATGCTCAAGGTCAGCGGCGAGTCGATGATCGACGCCGCCATCTGCGACGGCGACTGGGTCGTGGTGCGCTCGCAGCCGACGGCGGACAACGGCGAGATCGTGGCGGCGATGCTCGACGGCGAGGCCACCGTCAAGACCTTCCGCCAGCGCGACGGCCACACGTGGCTGCTCCCCCGCAACTCCGCGTTCGAACCGATCCTCGGCGACGACGCCGTGGTGCTCGGCCGCGTCGTCGCGGTTCTGCGCGCCGTCTGAGGATGGCCACCGCGCGCGGGGTGGCGTCGACGGCGGTGATCGTCGTCGCGGCGGTCCTGCTGCCCCTGTCGATCGTCAGCGGATGGGCGCGGACGCAGCTCGTCGACGAGGACGCGTTCACGGCCACCCTCGCGCCGTTGTCGCAGGCCGTCGAGGTCCAGGACGCCGTGATCGCGGCATCGACGACGGCGATCGATGAGCGGCTCGACACGGCGGCGCTGACCGGCACGGTCATCGACGGCCTGATCGACCTCGGCATGGGCGACCGCGCGGCGCAGGCGCTGCGGCGCCTGGAAGGCCCGGCGGCGACGGCGCTGCAGCAGCTCGTGCACGTCGCCGTGGCCGACGCCGTGCGCTCGGACGCGTTCAGCACCGTCTGGGAGCAGGTCGTCCGCCGCTCCCATCGGGCGCTGACCGTCGCGGCGACCTCCGACGGCGGCGGCGTCGTCGTGCAGACGGCCGACGGCCTCGGCATCCAGATCGGCGCGATCGTCGCGGCCGTCGAAGAGCGCCTCGTCGCGCAGGGCGCTCCGCTGGCTCCGTTCATCCCCGAAGTCGACCACGTCGTGATCATCGGTTCGGGTGACACCCTTTCGGCGATCCGGACGGGCTACGCCGTCGGCGTCGCTCTCGGCGGGTGGATGCCGGTGGTCACGGCCGTGCTGTTCATCGGCGGGGTCGTGCTCGCGCGACGCCGCGCCGCCGCTCTCGCCCGGGCGGGCATCGCCGCGGGGATCGGGTCGGCGATCCTGCTGATCGCCGCGGAGGTCGGCCGCCCGTGGGTGGCGTCCTCCGCGACGCAGGCGGACTTCTCCTCCGCCGCGGCGCTCGCGATCTACGACCGGCTCCTCGCCGGCGCCGTGGGCACGGCCGTGGTGGTGCTCATCGTGGCTCTCGTCCTCGTCGGAGCGGGCTGGCTCGCCGGCGCGTCGCCGCGCGCCGTGGCGCTGCGCCGACGCGTGGCCCACCGGTGGGCTCACCGCACGGACGAGGCGGCCGCCGACGAGCCCACCGTGTGAGAGACGGTCTCAGTCCTCGTCGCGGTGCGGCTCCCGCTCCGGTGCGAGGACCGGCGCCAAGGCGACCCACGCCTCGGCGCGGACGAACACCGGGACGGCGTCCCGCGCCGACACGTCGACGGTGACCACGCGTCCGCCGGTCAGCGCCGCGCCGGTGCGCGCCTCGACCCACGATCCGGACGGCAGGTACACCGGCCACTCCCGCGCCCCGGGCTCGAGCACGGGGGCGACGAGCAGGTCGCTGCCCAGCATCCACTGCAGCGGATGCCGCCACACGGCCGCATCGGTCGGGTGGTCGAAGTACAGGGGGCGCATCATCGGCACCGACGAGGAGACGGCGCGCGCCGCCGCCTCGGCGAGGTACGGCACGAGGCGCTCGCGCAGCCGGACGAGCGCGCGCACCTCGGGGATCACCGCCTCGTCGCCCGTCCGCTCGGCGATGTTCCACGGCGTGCGGTCGTTGGAAGGCAGCCGGTGGTGGTTGAACTCGGAGTGGTACTGCATGATCGGCACGAACACGCTCGCCGCCATCGCCCGCACGTACAGTTCCGCGTCGGGGATGGGACCGGAAAAGCCCGCGATGTCCCAGCCCCAGTAGACGATCCCGCAGGATGCCGCGGAGAGCCCCGCGAACATCGACCAGCGGAACGCCTCCCACGTGGAGTTCTCGTCTCCCGCCCAGTACGCCCCGTGCGCGGGTGAGCCGGTGAAGCCGGCGCGACTGAAGGTGATGGGAGCCTTGCCCGCCGACTCCAGCAGCCGACCGTACGCGGCGGCGTACGCCACGGGGAAGCGGTTGTTGGCGACGTCGCCGGACGAGCCGTCGAGGTAGACGAGATCCTCGCCCCACGCGTGCTCGCCGCCGTCGGTCTTGAAGCCGTCGATGCCGACCTCCTCCACGAGGTAGCGGCGCTTCTCGGTCCACCACGCGGCGGCACGCTCGTCGGTGAGGTCGGGCATGAGCGAGAGCGGGAACCACCACCCGCGGTTGCGGTACGGCCGCAGCGTCCCGTCCGGAGCGCTCTCCCGGATGACGACGCCCTCGGCGAGCGCGGCGCGCGCGTCCGCGGCCGCCTGGCCGGTGGGATGCGGGCGGAGCTTGAGCAGCGGGATCTGCCACAGGTGCACACGCACGTCGTGCGCATGCAGCGCGTCGACCATGCCCTTCGGGTCGGGCCAGGCGCCGTCGGCGGGGAAGGTGAAGTCGGCCAAGCGCATCGGGCCGCCGTCCTCGCGCACCGCGTACTGCGCGTCGCGGAAGATCGTGAAGCTCTTCTCGTCGCTCCATGCCTCGATCACCACGTTGCGCACGGGGATGTCGTGCTCACGGTGGAGCGCCATCTGGCGCTCCACCTCGGCCTGCGTGTTCCACTCGTTGCCACTGGCCCACAGTCCGAACACCCAGTCCGGAAGGACGCGGGGGCGTCCGGTCTCCGCGAGGAAGGCGTCGAGCACGGTCGTGGGATCGCCCGTGTACAGGGCGAGCGAGAGCGCGGCCGGCGCGCCGGAGGCGGCATCCACGTCGGCCTCGATCACCAGGCGATCGGAGACCTGCTCTCCGATGTCGAACCACACGCGACGCGACGTCCGCACGTGCAGCCCCCAGCCGGCGCCGCCCACGACGTGCGCGAACGGCATGGGCAGGTAGGTGCGCCGGTGCGCCCCCTGGCTCTTGTACTGCTCGAACACGACGGCGTCCAACTGCGCCCCGCGGTGATCGAGCGCGTCGTAGCGTTCACCGAATCCGGTGACGTGCTCCCCCGGCGCGAGCGGGAGGGCGAAGCGCAGGCGGTGGATCCGCTCGCCGTCGTCGAGCACCTGGAGCGTGCCCGGCACGACGTCCACGGCGGTCCCCTCGACCGCGAGCGCCGCGGCATCCGCGTCGCGCCACGCCGCGACCCGAGTCTCGAACCAGCGGGTGGAGCCGCCGCGGTCGGTGCCGGCGGCGGCGAACCGGTAGCGCAACACGCTGCCGGCCGGCGGAGCCTGAAGCTCCACCTGCCATCCGCCCGCGGCCCGCGCGGTGCGCGCCTGGGCCGAGGCGAGGTGCCCGCCGTCGACGGCCTGTCCGCGCGACGACCGGGCGACGCGCGCGAGCGGGAGGATCACCGCGTCGGCGCCGTCCACCCGCAGCTCGACCGTGACCGCGTCGATGTCTCCCGACGTGCGCACGCCGAGGCGCAGCGGCTCACCCGCCACCGGCTGCACCGGACTGCGCTGCTCGGTGTCGTCGGAGTAGGGATGCCCGGACCCGGAGGGACGATGACGGATCATGCCGCGAGCTCCCCCCGGTCGACACCCAGCTCGACGGCCAGGCGCAGCACCATCGCATGACTCCACAGCAGCGGGGTCGCGACCGGCCCCCATCGCTCGAGCCACTCCTGGCGGTACCCGGGCGCGAGCAGATGCCCGTCGACCTGCTCGGGCAGCATCCCCTCCGCGGTGGCGGTCGACGCGGCCCATTCCAGGAGGCGCAGGGCCTCGTCGCGCTCGCCCGCCGCCGCGTAGGCGAGACCGAGGAAGCACGACAGGAGCGGCCACCGTCCGCCGCCGAAGAACGTGTCGGCGCGGAAGCGGTAAACCCCGCCCTCGACCTCCAGCTGCTCCGACACCGCGCGGAGGGTCCCCGCCCCCAGTGCGGAATGCGCATCGATCACACCCAGCGGTGCGAGGAGCGCACTGAGGCTGCCGTCCACGGCATCCGAGCCGATCCACTTCACGAGGTGCCCGTCGACCACGGCGTCCCGCGTGAGACGGGCGGTGACCTCCGCCGCTCCCGAGCGGGCCCGCGCGGCGCGCTCGCCCGTGACCAGTCCGGCGTCGGCCGCCGCACGCAGGCCCGCGGCGATGCACCCGAGCGTCGAGGCGTGCACGGCCTCGTCGTGCTCCTCCCACCAGTCGTAGCAGGGGCGCGCCCACGAGCTCAGAAGGTAGTCGACGGTGAGCGCGGCGGCATCCGCCCACCGCGTGGGGTCGATGCCGTGTCGGTCGCAGTGAGTGGCCGCGGCCCAGAGCCAGGTGCCGTAGCCGTCGAGCTGGAAGTCCCACCAGTCGTCCGAGCCCAGTCCGCCGTCGAAGGTGAAACGGGCGGGCAGCATCTCTTCGTCGGGCAGCGGGGTGCCCGCATCCGCCGCTTCGACGATGTCGCGGATGCGGTCGGCGTAGCGGGCGACGACCATCGCGCACCAGTCATGGAACGCCGAGGCGGAGGCCGCCTCGCCCGCGGCGGAGGCGCCGTCGGCGATGAACGAGCCGTCGCGGAACCAGCAGTACCCGCGGTACGCCGAGAACGACGGCGACGCCGGGTAGGCGCCGTTGGTCTCCTGCAACGAGGTGATGACGGTGCGGGAGCGGTCGAGGAGGGCGTCGAGCGCGACGCGGGGTGTGGTGGTCATGGGTCCGTTCCGTGGGAGTCGCGGTGGTCGGGGCGGGCGGACCCGCCC